>NZ_JBEZKG010000025.1:0-129312 GCF_040651535.1 Streptomyces sp. NPDC048420 | reverse complement strand
ACTGACCACTGCTCATCCGAAAGATCCCCACGCCCCACACCGAGATCATCACGGCACAGAGCGCGGCACGAAGCCTCGTTCTAAAACACGCCCTAGGCCCAGCGCCCGCTACTCCCGCGGCTCCTCATCCGGTACAGCCGGCGGAGTCGGTCGCAGCTTCAGCCAGACCAGGAAGAAGATGCCGAGGACCAGCATGCCGAGGCCGGTCCAGAGGTTGATATTGACGCCCTCGGCCTTGTCGAGGGTGGCGTCGGACGGGTTGATTCCGGCGATCGTGACGATGACGCCGTAGAGGACGAACAGGCCGCCGATGATGCGCCGCAGGTCGAAGATGCGGGCAGCAGTCGCGGACTTGGCCTGGAGTTCGGCCACTTCCCGCTGCACGTCGTGGTCGGAGTATCCGTGCTGATCAGACATGGTTGCTCAATCCTCCGCGATCAGAACGAGTTCAGAACGAGAACGGGATGTAGCAGGCGGCCGCCAGAACCACCGCGCCCCAGCCCAGCAGGGCCGGCCGCCGGTACCAGGCGTCGTCTCCGGCGGCGGGCGCCTCGGACATGCCGGGGGACGTCGTGCCGTAGACCAGGCCCTGGAGTTCCTCGGCGGGCTTGGGGGCCGTGAAGAGGGACACGGCGACCATGACCACCGCACCGGCCACGATTCCGACGATCGCGGAGACGAAGTTGGCCCCCTGGTCGGAGGGGATGTCGATGATGCCCTGCTTGTAGATCCAGAAGTAGTTCACCATCGCCGCCACCGTGCCGGCGAGCAGACCCCAGAAGCCGGACTTCGCGGAGGCCCGCCTCCAGAACATGCCGACGATGAAGACGACGAACATCGGCACGTTGAAGAAGGAGAACAGCGTCTGGAGGTAGCTCATGATGTTGGAGAAGGAGGACGCCAGGAACGCCGTTCCCACCGACGCGCAGACGCCGATCACCGTGATGAGGCGGCCGAAGCGGACGTAGTACTCGTCCTCCCGGCCCCGCACCACGTACCTCCCCCAGATGTCGTTCGTGAACACCGTGTTGAAGGACGAGACGTTCGCCGCCATCCCCGCCATGAAGGCCGCCAGGAGACCGGTGACCGCGATACCGAGGACACCGTTCGGCAGGAGCTGCTCCATCAGGTACGGGATGGCGTCGTTGTACTGGTAGCCCGAGTCGGCGGTGCCGAAGCCGGGGATCAGGGCCGCCGCCGTCAGGCCCGGGATCATCACCAGGAACACGATGAAGATCTTCGGGAACGCGGCGATCAGCGGTGTCCTCTGCGCCGCCGAGAGGTTCTTCGCCGACAGCGCCCGCTGGACCTCCGCGAAGTTCGTCGTCCAGTACCCGAAGGACAGCACGAAGCCGAGCCCGAGCACGATCGTCAGCCAGTTCGCGCCCAGCGGGTTCGCGCTGCCGATGCCCGTACCGCCCCACGCCGTCGTGAAGTCCGACCCGTGCTCCGCCGTCAGCTTGTCCGTCAGGCCGTCCCAGCCGCCCACCTTCTTCAGGCCCAGCACGACGAGCGGGATGAGGGCCGCCAGGATCACGAAGAACTGGAGGACCTCGTTGTAGATCGCGGAGGACAGACCGCCGAGTGTGATGTAGGCGAGCACGAAGGCACCGGCCACCACGATCGCCACCCACTGCGGCCAGCCCAGCAGCGCCTCGACCACGATCGCCAGGGCGTAGAGGTTCACCCCCGCGATGAGGATGGCCGCGAAGGCGAACAGGGCCGAACTCAGCAGATGCGCCCCCTTGTCGAAGCGCAGCAGCAGCATCTCGGGGACCGAGCGCACCTTGCTGCCGTAGTAGAAGGGCATCATCACCAGGCCGAGGAAGACCATGGCCGGGATGGCGCCGATCCAGTACCAGTGGACCGTGTACGCCCCGTACTGCGCGCTGTTGGCGGCCATGCCCAGGATCTCCGTGGCGGCCAGGTTCGCCGAGATGAAGGCGAGACCCGTGATCCAGGCAGGCAGTGAGCGGCCGGAGAGGAAGAAGTCCAGGCTCGTTTTCACCGAGCGGCGGGCCGCGAAGCCGATGCCGAGGACGACCACGAAGTAGATGCCGAGGATCGTGTAGTCGAGCCAGTTGGTGGGGAGCCGGAGCTCCGCTGCCAGGTATGCGCCTTTTGTGGGGTTTTGCATAGTCAACAAGTGAACACCTCGACTGATGCGCTTTGTTTGATTCCGATGTTGACGTTGGTGGGCGGTCGTGATTACTTGTGTTTAGTTATGTTTGAGTGAAGGAGTCCGGCGGTGAAGAAGACCTCGACCCGGCTGGCCGACGGTCGCGAGCTCATCTACTACGACCTGCGCGACGACACCGTCCGCGACGCCGTTGACCGGCGTCCGCTGGAGCCGACTGTCACCACGTCCGAGGTTCGTCGGGATCCGCTGCTCGGCGACTCCGTGGCCATCGCCTCGCACCGACAGGGGCGCACCTACCACCCGCCCAAGGACGAGTGCCCGCTGTGTCCGTCGCAGGGTGAGCGGCTGAGCGAGATCCCGGACTCGTCGTACGACGCGGTGGTCTTCGAGAACCGTTTCCCCTCGCTGGCCGGTGACTCCGGACGCTGCGAGGTCGTCTGCTTCACCTCCGACCACAACTCCTCCTTCGCGGACCTGACCGAGGAGCAGGCGCGGCTGGTTCTCGACGCCTGGACCGACCGGACTTCGGAGCTGTCCCATCTCCCTTCCGTCGAGCAGGTGTTCTGTTTCGAGAACCGCGGTGCCGAGATCGGTGTAACCCTGGGTCACCCGCATGGCCAGATCTACGCCTACCCGTTCACCACTCCGCGCACCGCGCTGATGCTGCGTTCTCTCGCAACTCACAAGGAGGCGACCGGAGGTGAGAACCTCTTCGACGCCGTCCTGGAGAGCGAGCTCGCCGGCGAGCGGGTCGTCCTGGAGGGTGAGCACTGGGTGGCCTTCGTGCCCTACGCGGCGCACTGGCCGTACGAGGTGCACCTCTACCCCAAGCGCCGGGTGCCGGATCTGCTCGGACTCGAAGAGGAGGCCCGCACAGAGTTCCCCAAGGTCTATCTGGAACTCTTGAGGCGCTTCGACCGGATCTTCGGCGAAGGTGAGCCGGTCACGCCGTACATCGCCGCCTGGCACCAGGCGCCGTTCGGCACGCTGGAGGAGTTCGAAGGGGTCCATCGTGACGACTTCGCGCTGCACCTCGAGCTTTTCACCATTCGTCGTACGTCCGGCAAGCTGAAGTTCCTCGCGGGCTCCGAGTCGGGCATGAACGTCTTCATCAACGACATCCGACCGGAGGCCGCGGCTCAGCGACTGCGAGAGGTAGCGAGTTCATGAAGTACCTGGTGACAGGTGGCGCGGGGTATGTCGGCGGGGTCGTCGCCCAGCACCTGCTGGAGGCGGGGCACGAGGTCGTCGTCCTGGACAACCTCTCCACCGGCTTCCGCGAGGGCGTCCCGGCCGGGGCCGCCTTCATCGAGGGCGACATCCGCGACGCCGCCAAGTGGCTGGACGCCTCCTTCGACGGCGTGCTCCACTTCGCCGCGTCCTCGCAGGTCGGCGAGTCGGTCGTGAAGCCCGAGAAGTACTGGGAGAACAACGTCGGCGGCACCATGGCCCTGCTCGGCGCCATGCGCGAGGCAGGCGTGCGCCGACTGGTCTTCTCTTCTACGGCCGCCACGTACGGGGAGCCCGAGGAGGTGCCGATCGTCGAGTCGGCGCCGACGAAGCCCACCAACCCGTACGGCGCCTCCAAGCTCGCCGTCGACTTCATGATCACCAGCGAGGCGAACGCGCACGGCCTCGGTGCCGTGTCCCTGCGCTACTTCAACGTCGCCGGGGCCTACGGCAAGCAGGGCGAGCGCCACGACCCCGAGTCGCACCTCATCCCGCTGATCCTCCAGGTCGCGCAGGGCAAGCGGGAGGCGATCAACGTCTTCGGCGAGGACTACCCGACCCCGGACGGCACCTGCGTTCGCGACTACATCCACGTCGCCGACCTGGCCGAGGCCCACCTCCTCGCAGTCAAGGCCGCCACCCCGGGCGAGCACCTCATCTGCAACCTCGGCAACGGCGAGGGCTTCTCGGTCCGCCAGGTCATCGAGACCGTCCGCCAGGTCACCGGGCACCCGATCCCCGAGGTCGTGGCCCCGCGCCGGGGCGGCGACCCGGCCACCCTGGTCGCCTCCGCCGCCACCGCCCGCGAGAAGCTGGGCTGGAACCCGTCCCGCGCGGATCTCGCGGGGATCGTCGCGGACGCCTGGGAGTTCGCGCAGTACATCGCAAGGGAGCAGTGACAGTGGCGGCACAGCAGGTCCGGGACGGTTTCACCGAGCTCTACGGCACCGAGCCCGACGGTGTCTGGTCGGCGCCCGGCCGCGTCAACCTCATCGGTGAGCACACCGACTACAACGACGGCTTCGTGATGCCCTTCGCGCTGCCGCACACCGCGATCGCGGCCGTCTCCAAGCGCGAGGACGGCGTCCTGCGGCTGCACTCGGCGGACGTCGAGGGCGGCATCGTCGAGCTGCGCCTGGACGACCTCGCCCCCGAGAGCGACCGGAACTGGACCGCCTACCCGGCCGGTGTCGTCTGGGCGCTGCGCGAGGCGGGCCACCAGGTCACCGGCGCGGACGTCCACCTGGCCTCGACGGTCCCGGCGGGCGCGGGCCTGTCCTCGTCGGCGGCCCTGGAGGTCGTCGTCGCGCTCGCCCTGAACGACCTGTACGACCTCGGCCTCCAGCGCTGGCAGCTGGCCAGGCTGTGCCAGCGCGCCGAGAACGTCTACGTCGGCGCCCCCACCGGGATCATGGACCAGACCGCGTCCGCCTGCTGCGAGACCGGCCACGCCCTGTTCCTCGACACCCGGGATCTCTCCCAGAAGCAGATCCCCTTCGATCTCGCCGCCGAGGGCATGGTCCTGCTCGTCGTCGACACGCAGGTCAAGCACTCCCACAGCGAGGGCGAGTACGGCAAGCGCCGCGCGGGCTGTGAGCGGGGCGCGGCCCTGCTCGGCGTGGACGCCCTGCGGGACATCCCCTACGGCGAGCTCGACGCGGCCCTCAAGAGGCTCGGCGACGACGAGGAGGCCGTACGCCTGGTGAGGCACGTCGTCACCGAGGACGAGCGGGTCGAGAAGGTCGTCGCCCTGCTGGAGTCGGGCGAGACCCGCGCGATCGGCCCCGTGCTGATCGCCGGCCACGCCTCCCTGCGCGACGACTTCCGGATCTCCTGCCCGGAGCTGGACCTGGTCGTCGACACCGCCCTCGCCTCCGGTGCCCTGGGGGCCCGGATGACCGGCGGCGGCTTCGGTGGCTCGGCGATCGTGCTGGCCGAGGCGACCGACGTGGAGAGCATCACCAAGGCGGTCCAAGAGGCCTTCTCCGCCGCGGAGTTCACCGCTCCGCGGGTCTTCGAGGCGGTGCCGTCGGCGGGGGCGCGGCGCCTGGTCTGAGGACGGTCCGACCACTGTTTTGCCCGGCTTGATCCGATCTTGGGGAAAGCCGGGCCTCTCCCTGACGTACACCCCAGTAGCGTCGGAGCGTGAGTCGAGGGCACCATCGCATCCTGTCGGCGATCGGCATCGGCTGCTACGTGCTGGCCGCCATCGTCGGCTTCTTCCTCCTGGCGGACCACCATGGCTCCGGTCTCCTGGTGCCCCTGTGGATTGCCCACGGCGTGCTTCTCGCCGTGCTCCTGACGAAGCTGTGCGCGGACGAGACGGGCCTGTCCGCGGCCCTGTTGGTGGTGGGGGTCTCCCTGGTCGCCGTGTACATCGCCGACCTGGCCCGGGACGATCTCACCCTGGAGCGGCGGGGCGAACGGATCACCGCCGTCGTCGTACGGGACTGGCCCGTTTCGGACCACGGGCGCAAGGCGGACACCTACGACTACGCCCTCGCGCGCCGCGACGGCACCAGGCTTCCGGGCCCCGCCCTCCAGGCCGGGTCCGGCCGCTTCGCCGTCGGCCAGAGGGTCACCGTGCTCGCGGACCCCGAGGGCGTCCTGCGTCCCCGGACCCCGGGCGACGCGCACGCGACCGGAGACGTCCTGGGGGTGGGGGCGTTCGCGCTGGTGGCGCTCGGCCTCGTCGGGGCCACGGCCCGCCGGGGCGCGACCGTCGCCCGCCGCCGGGAGGAGCGGATCAGGCTGGAGGAGCAGGAACACACGCTCCGCGAGGCGCTGCGCACGGCCCTGGCCGACGACCACGGCTTCGTCGAGGTGCACCCCGGGCACTACCCGGACGTCTCCCATCGCCGCGCGGCCGCCATCGCCGGGGAACTGGGCCTCGAGCCGGCGGACGACCCGGCCTCCTGGCGCTTCAGGCGCTGAGCCGCTTGGTCAGCGTGTACTCCGTGATCCCCGGCGGATAGTCCGGGATCACGCACACCACGTCGTACCCCTGCTTCCGGTAGAACTCCGGCGCCTGGAAGTCCCAGGTCTCCAGGCGTACGGAGGTGCAGCCCCGCTCGTGACGCGCCATTCGCTCCGCCTGTGCGAGCAAGTGCGAACCCAGACCCGCCCCGCGGTGCCGTTCGTCGACCCACAGATAGGCCACGTGCAGCCAGTTGGTCCAGGTGTGGCCGACCAGTCCGCCCGCCAGGGCGCCGGAGTCGTCCAACACCCAGACGTGGAGCGGAAGTTCCCGTTCACCTGGGGTTCCGCGCAGGGCGCGGAGCACCGGGGAGGCCGCCGTGTTGGTGTCCCGCAGCCGTTTGCGGAGCAGATCCTGCCGGGCTTTGTCGACTTCTGTCTCCAGACGAAACATGCGGCTCACCATAAACGCACCGGACAGCCAGTTCTGCAAATAACCTTCCGCTCCTGCCCCCCGGCCGTACCCTGATGAACAGCACCGGTGGGGGCCGGTGCTGATCAGGGGGCGAGACAGTCGGGTACGGCGCCCGAAGTGGGGGTAGCAGTTCTTGCACGGCGGCGGCCGTGCGGCCATCGTGCTTCGGGCGTCGTACCCGCGGCGGTGTCGTCTCCCGAGTCGTCTTTTTCGGACGATGACGACGGGTATCCCCTGCTCTTCGAGAGCTTGGGGAAGGGGGTTTCGTGGTTCGCATCCGAGTCCTGGTCGTAGACGACCATCGCATCTTCGCCGAGTCGCTCGCCGCCGCGCTGGCGGCCGAGCCCGATGTGGAGGTCTCCGCGGCCGGCAGCGGTCCCGCCGCGCTGCGCTCGCTGGAGCGCGCGGCCGCCGAGGGCCGCCGTTTCGACGTGCTGCTGGTCGACGCCGACCTGGGCGGCAACGTCCAGGGCATCAGGCCCGCCGTGTCCGTGCCGGACGGCAACGAGGACGGACTGGTGGACGGTATCTCGCTGGTCGCCGGGGTCCGCTCGGCGCAGCCGTCGGTACGGATCGTCGTGCTCGCCGAGAAGGACGATCCGCGGCGGGCCGCGCTCGCCCTCCAGGCCGGCGCGTCCGGGTGGGTCGCCAAGGACTGCTCGCTGTCCCGGCTGCTCACCGTCATCCGGGGGGTCCTGCGCGACGAGACCCATCTCCCGCCCGCCCTGCTCACCGGCGTACTGCGGGAGCTCACCGCCGCCCGCAAGCACCGCACCGAGAGCGAGCGGCTGGTGGAGTCCCTCACGCCGAGGGAGCGGGAAGTGCTCAGGTGCATGGTCGCCGGGCTGGGGCGCAAGGCCGTCGCCGAGCGCCTGTTCCTCTCCCCGCACACCGTGCGCACCCATATGCAGAACGTCCTCGGCAAGCTGGGCGTCCACTCGACCCTGGCGGCCGTCGCACTCGCCCGGCGCGCAGGGGTCGGACCCGTCGACCTGGCCGGGGATGTTGTCGAACGGGGCGGTCAACTGGCGTAGGGGAGCAACGGCGCCTGATCAACGCCCGTGCCCCAACGGCTCTCCCAGCGGAGCGCCTAGCCGGGGATGTTGTCGAAGGGGGCGGTCAACTGGCGTAGCAGCCCGGCCAGTTCCCCGCGCTGGGCGCGCGAAAGCTCGGCGAGGATCGCGCGTTCCTGTTCCAGCAGACCGGCGAGGGCCTGGTCCGCGCGGTCCTTGCCGTCCTCGGTGAGCCTGACGAGCACCCCGCGCCGGTCGCTCGGGTCGGGCAACCGCTCCACCAGGCCCTTCTTGGTCAGCCGGTCGATGCGGTTGGTCATCGTGCCCGAGGTGACCAGGGTCTGTGTCAGCAGCTGCCCCGGGGAGAGCTGATACGGCGTCCCCGCGCGCCTGAGCGCGGTCAGCACGTCGAACTCCCAGGGCTCCAGGCTGTGCTCGGCGAAGGCCAGCCGGCGCGCCCGGTCCAGGTGCCGGGCCAGTCTGCTCACCCGGCTGAGCACCTCGAGCGGTTCCACGTCGAGGTCCGGGCGCTCCCGGCGCCACGCAGCGACCAGCCGATCGACCTCGTCCTCCATGACGATCAGTGTAGTGGTTGTGTCGATGTGAAGTCTCTTGATGTGAAGCCTCTTGACATCAAGATAAACCGGCGAGGAGAGTGAGTCCCATGACGACTTGGGACCCCGCTCAGTACCTCCGCCACGCCGACCACCGCGCCCGTCCCTTCACCGACCTGCTCGGCCGCGTCCCGGACCTGCCGTCCGACCCGCCCGTGATCGCCGACCTGGGCTGCGGCCCCGGCAACGTGACCGCGGTGCTCGCCGCCCGCTGGCCCACGGCGCGGATCACCGGCTACGACAACTCGGTCGAGATGCTCGACAAGGCGCAGGTCGAACACGCGGGCCCCACGTCCGGGGGCGGCCGGCTCGACTTCGCCCACGCGGACGTCCGCACCTGGGCGCCCGCACAGCCGTACGACCTCATCGTCAGCAACGCCACGCTGCAGTGGGTGCCGGGGCACGTAGGCCGTTTCGCCGACTGGATCGCCGGTCTCGCCCCCGGCGGCACCTTCGCCTTCCAGGTCCCCGGCAACTTCGACTCCCCGAGCCACGTCCTCATGCGGGAACTGGCCGGAGCGGCGGGACTCGCGGAGGAGCTGCGCCACGACGACGCCGTCCTCGCGCCCGAGGCCTATCTCGCGGAGCTGGCCGACCTCGGCTGCGAGGTGGACGCGTGGGAGACGACGTACATGCACCTGCTGCAGGGCGAGGACCCGGTCCTGGACTGGGTGAAGGGCACCGGTCTGCGCCCGGTCCTCACCGCGCTCGCCGACGACCCCACGGCCCGGGAGAAGTTCCTCGCCGAGTACCGGGCGGCCCTGCGCGAGGCGTACCCGGCGGGACCGTACGGCACGCCGTTCCCGTTCCGCCGCATCTTCGCGGTGGCCCGCAAGGAGGGGTGATGCTCGTCGCCGTCGACCATGTGCAGCTGGCCGCGCCTCCCGGCTCCGAGGACCGGCTGCGCGCCTTCTACGTCGACGTCCTCGGCATGACCGAGATCCCCAAGCCGCCGGTGCTCGCGGCGCGGGGCGGATGCTGGTTCCGGGCGGGGGCCGTGGAGTGCCGGGACGCCGGCGCTTCTACTCGTACGACCCAGTTGGGAACCGGCCGGAGTTCCTTGTTTGACCCGGGCGGGCGGGGTCACCCGCTGTGATGACAGCGGAGTCGGCTATCGCTGGGAGTGAGACCGGTGGCAAAGGACCAGAAGGGCAAGGCCAAGAAGGAAAAGGCCAAGGGCAAGGCCAAGGAGGCCATGGGCCGTGCGGTCGGCAACGAGCGCATGGAGGCCGAGGGCCGCATGGAGCAGTCCAAGGGCGACGCGCGCCAGGCCAAGGAGAAGACCAAGGACACCTTCAAGCACTGACGGTCACGCCAATGCAGCGGCCCGTGCACCCCTGGGTGCACGGGCCGTCGTCGTACGGGCCGGTGACGAGTCAGCGCCACTCGGCCGGGATGTGCTTCACCTGCTCCAGGATGTCCCAGTTCTTCGGGCGGGAGCCGGGCGACCGCCAGGGGGCGCCCAGGCCGAGCCAGTAGCCGCGGAGTTCCCGCAGCGCCATCACACTGACATCGTTCATGCTGGGCTCGTTGTCGCAGCACGGACAGATGGCGCCCTCATTGGGCCAGCCCGCTTCCCAGAAGGGCTCTGCGCCGTCGTCGTAACCGCAGACGCGGCAGACGGTTTCCCACTCCGGGCCGGGCGGAAGCGGCAGTTCCTGTTCAGACGGCATGGGGCCGATCTCCTTCGTGCCGAAAGAGCGCTCAGCGCCACTCGGGCGGGATGGCGGACAGCTGTTCCAGGACGTTCCAGCCCGCGGGGCGGTGCTCCGGTACGTCCCAGGGGGCTCCCTGGGCCACCCAGTAGCCCCGGGTCTCACGGACCTTGGACAGATGGTCGTCGCCGAGACCCGACTCGATGCCGCAGCAGTCGCAGATCACGTACTGCGGCACGCCGTGGCGGTCCCACAGGAGCGAGCCGTCGTCGCGGCCGCAGACCCGGCAGACCGTCTCCGACAGGTCCTTCGCCGGCTGTCCGGTGTCCTTCACCTGCATCTACCTGAGCTCCGTTCCACGTCCGGGTTCCCGCAGCCAGTCTTCCAGCGTGCCCCGATAACCGTTGGGGTTGGTCGCCGCGTCGTACGGGCGCGGCTTGTACATGGTCTGCGGGATCCCGTCCGGGGTGAAGGCCGACCACGCCCCCCTCGCCTCGTCGAAGACCGCGACGGATCCGCCGCCCTGCTGGTAGATGCGGTAACCGGGCACTGCCTGGCCGTTCTTGATCGCGTTGCGGCCGAGCGCGCTGTAGCGGTGGGCGAGTTCGACGTACTCCGACAACGAGGACAGTTCGGGGAACTCCGCCTTGTGCTTGCCCCAGTGCGTCGCCGCGTTCTGGGCGTTCGACAGGCCCCGGCGCGGGTTCGCGGTCCAGATGTGCGGGATCTTCCCCTCGGCGCGCATCGTCTTCGCGAACGCCTCGGCCGCCGCCATGCCGGTCTTGCCCCACTTGCCCGCGGTCGCGCCCCACCCGACGATCGGGATCGCCGCGGCGCACGACAGGGAGGAGTTGAGGGCGTCGCCCTCGGCCCCGTACCAGCCGCAGTTGATCAGGTCGAAGGCCTCACCGAAGCCGGGGACCACGCCGGCGGCGTCCAGGATGAGGTGCCCGGCGCCGGAGACGTAGTCCCACCAGTCGCCCTCCTCCTCGGCCGCCAGGTCGGCCAGCGCGTCCTCCAGGGCCTGAGCCTCCGCCTTGTCCTTGCGGAACTCCTCGTCCTTGCGCTTGGCCTCGGCCTCCTCCCAGATCTTGACCGCCGTTGCGACGATCGCCTCCGTGTACGCCTTCTGCGCCTCCTCCGCCGACTTCCCGGCCGCGTTGGCCGATGCCCGCGCCTCGCCCGCCGCCTGCCACGCGGCACCGGCCGAGCCCTGCGCCGCGGCCGCCGAAGCCGTGGCCTGCGCCGCGGAGTTGGAAGCCTGGCGGGCCGCCGCGTGGGCGTCCGCCTCGGCGGCACGGGCCGTCCGGGCCGAGGCTGCCGCGTCCGCCGCGGACTTCTCGGCCGCCTCGGCCGAATCGCGCGCCTGATCCGCGTACACCTCGGCCTGCGCGGCCGAGTCCTTCGCCTGCTGGGCGTACACGGCGGCCTGCTCGGCCGCCTTGCGCGCGTCGGCGGCGACCTTCTGGGCGAGGGCCGCGTTCTCCTGGGCGGTCCACGCCGTCCGGGCCGCGCCCGCGATCAGCCCCTGCACCCGAGCGACATGGGTGGCCGTCAGCCGGTCGGCGCGCAGCGCGGAGTACTGCCCGACCTGGATGAACGCATGCAGCACGTCCGGCGGTCCGGCCAGCGCGACCTCGGCGGCCGCCGACAGCTCGGGCCCGCCGCTCTCCTTCAGCTGCACGGCCCGTACGCGCTCGTCGGTGGTCCGGGCGGTGAAGTAGCCCGTGGTCAGGAACTCCCGCATACGGTCGGTGGAGCCGGAGTCGAGGGCGGCCTGCCCGTCCTTCCTGACGTCGGGGCCGGCGCCGTCGAGGAGCTTGGTGATCTCGACGCGGTAGTCGTTCGCCGCGGCCTTGTGCTGGCCGGTCGTCAGGAACGCGTGGATCGCGGCGGTGTCGCCGTCCAGCGCCGTCTCGGCGGCCGTGCGTACGCCCGCGGAGTCCGAGGCGGTGGCCAGCTGGTCCACCCGGCCGCGCTCGTCCTGCTCCTGCGCCTGCTTCAGCTCCGTCCGCAGGTACCCCACGACCTCCGTGTCCGGGGACGACAGCGCGACCTCGGCGGCCGTCACGCTCCACGGGCCACGCGTGTCCGCGATGTGCAGTGCCACACGGCGGCCCTTCGCGGCGGCCTCGGCCACGTCCACGCCGGGCGCGGCGGCCTCCACGGCGAGGGCGGCGGCTTCGGCGTCCTTGGTCCTGGCCTCCTCGGCCTCGGCACGCTCGCGTGTCTCGCGTTCCTCGGTCAGCCGCTTCAGGTACTCCGCGCGGGCCGTCGACTGCGCGCTGCGGGCGGCCAGTTCGGCCTTCTCCACCTCACGGGCCAGGTCGAACGTGGTGCGGGCCTTGGCCACGGCCGCCGTCGCCACGTTCGCGGCCTCGGTGGCGGCGTTGGCGTGCTTGGTGGACTCCTCGGCGGCCTTGGCGGCCTCGCCCGCGTGCTTGGCGGCCTCCTCGGCGGCGGTCGCCGCCTTCTCGGCGTGCTCCGCGGCCGAGTTCGCCGCGTCCCGCGCCTCGTAGGCGGCCTGCGCCGAACGGGCGGCCAGCGACTCGGCGGTGCGCGCGGCGGCGGTCGCGTTCGCCGCGTGCCGGCGCGCGTCGGCGGCGGCGTCCCGGGCCCGCTGGGCCTCGGCGTCCGACACGTTCGCGTATCCGCTCGCGGCCGTCGCCGCTGCCGCCGCCGCGTCCGCGTTGGCTCCGGCGCTGATGGCGGCCTTGGCCGCCTTGCCCGCCTCGGTGGCCGCCGTGCCCGCGTAGTTCGCCGCCTCGGCGGCCTTCTTCGCGCCCTTGGCCGCGTCCCGGGCCTTCTGGGCGGCCTGGTTGGCGGCGTCCGCCTTGGTCGCGTCGGTCGCCGCGTCCGCCGCGGCCGAGCGCGCGCCGGCTGCGGCCTGCGCGGCAGCGGCGGCGGCCGAGGCCGCCTGGGCGGCGGCGTTCGCGGCGATGCGCGCCGAGGTGTTGGCGGCGCGCGCGGAGGCGATGGCCTGCTCGGCGGCGCGGGCCGCGCCCCGGGCAGCGTCGGCCGCCCGGCCGGCGGCGCTGGAGGCCCGCTGGGCGTCGTCCTTGGCGGCCTCGGTCTCCTGCGCGGCCTTCTCGGCGGCCTCCTTGGCGAGCTTGGTCGCCGCGATCGCCTTCTCCGAGGCGGCCTTGGCTGCCTCGGTCTCCTCGGCGGCCTGGCGGCCGGCCTCCGCCGCCTGCTCCGCGAGCTGGGTGATGGTGGCCTGTTCCTGGTCACGGGCGCGGGCGATGTGCTGGCCGACGGCGAGGAACTCCCGTACGTCGTCCATCGTGCCGTTCAGCGCCGCCCGGCCCGCCTCCCGGGTGGCCTGGCCGCCGGTGCTGATGATCTGCACGACGGCCACGCGGTCGTCGCTGTCGCGGGCCGCGTACTGTCCCTCGTTCAGGAAGGCCCGGACGTCCTCGATGGTGCCGTCCAGTGCCGCCCGGCCCTTGGCCTGCACCTCACGGCCGCCGAAGGCCACGACGCGCGCGGCCTCGACCCGCTGGTCCTCCGCGAGTGGCTGCTTCCAGCCGTCCTTCAGGAACGCCGTCAGCTGCTCGGACGTGCCCGCGAGGGCGGTCTGGGCGGCCTCGCGGACCGCGCGCCCGCCCATGGACAGGATCTGCACGGTGGCGACCCGGTCGTCGCTGAGCTGTGCGACCGTCCGCTCCTGGTCCAGGAACCGGCGTACGTCCGTGTCGCTGCCGGTCAGCGCGGCCTCGGCGGCCGCGCGCACCCCCGGGCCACCGGTCTTCCACAGTTCGACGACCTTGCCGCGGTCGGTGGGCGGGATGTGCTCCAGGCCGGTCGGCTCGGGTTCGACGGGGTCGTCGACGGCCGCGGCGGGCGCGGCGGACAGGAGCCCTGCCAACAGGGCGGGCAGCAGGGAGAGACCCACGGCCGTGGTCAGCCGTCTCCCCCTGCCGAGCAGTCTATTTCTCAATTGAGAAGCAACCTTCCGCTTCCCGGCCGTTCCCCTGGCCGGGGGTCGGATCTCGACCGGGAGAGCATACGCTTTGCCTGCACTTTGTGAACGTTTTGTTTTTGCTCTGTGCTTTGTTATGTTCGCTTTCCGCAACGGGGAGGCGGCTGTCCAGGCAGCCGGAGGGGTTCGAGGGGGCTTTCGTCGTTCGCTCTCGATGGCGAGTGACGCACATCACTTTTCTTTTCCTTTTCTTTCACCATGTCCGAGTTGTGCTTTTCGCTGCCATGGAAAAGCCGCTCGGTCCATTCCTGCTGCGCTCTATTCCACGCATTCGCCGGAAGGAAATCTCTGTGATATCCAGAACCCGCAGACTGCTGGGCGCCGGTCTCGCCGGTGCCGCGGTCCTCGTCGGTGCGGCCGCCTACGCCGTCGCCGCCCCGCCCGCCGCCGTCCAGGCCGCGGCCGACGACGTCCCGCCGGTCGCCGTGGAGGACTTCACCTACCCCGGAGCCGCCAAGATCCTCGCCGAGCAGGGCATCACCCTCAAGCGCGGTGACGGCCGCGTCACCCTCGCCACCTGCGACGCGGCAGCCACCAACCAGATCGAGGTCTGGACCCGGGAGAGCGGCGACGGCAAGTTCTGCTTCCGCTCCACCGCCGCCACCGGCTGGCTCACCCTGGAGGTCCCCGAGGTGTACGCCCTCGCCACCGAGGCCCGCGCCGTCCGCGCCGAGCTGAGCGCCGAGGGCCAGACCCAGACCGTCGACGTCGCCAAGGGCGAGTTCAAGGGCGTCGGCGAGGGCGTCGGCGGCGCCCCCACCATCCTGCTCGAACTCCGCGTCACCGGCTGACACCTCTCCGCGCACCCCACTCACAAGGGACAACCTCACCGTGGCCCACCACAGACCCCGTACGGCGCTCACCGGCGCCCTGCTCGTCGCGTCCGTCGCGCTCGGCGTCACCGGCCTCGCGCCCGCCGCTCACGCCGTCGTGGGCGACCCCGCCGCCGACGGCACATACGCCTTCACCGCCCGCATCGACATCGGTGACGGCGCCCGCCGCTGCTCCGGTGCCCTGGTCGACCCCTACTGGGTGCTGACCGCCGCGAGCTGCTTCGCCGACGACCCGTCCGGCAGCTTCCAGATCCGTGCCGGCAAGCCCGCCCAGGCCACCAGGGCGGTCATCGGCCGCACCGACACCACCGCCACCACCGGCCAGTCCCGCACGGTCGTCGAACTCGCCCCGCGCACCGACCGCGACCTGGTCCTCGCCCGGCTGAACCGACCGGTCACCGACATCACCCCGGCCGCGGTCGCCGCCGGCATGCCGGTCACCGGCGAGTCCCTCCTCAGCACCGGATACGGCCGTACCGCCACCGAGTGGGCGCCCCTGCGCATGCACCAGGGCGACTTCTCCGTCGACACCGTCGGCGTGGAGACCCTCGCCGTCACCGGCAAGGGCGCAGACGCGATCTGCGCCGGCGACACCGGCGGCCCCCTGTTCCGCACGGTCAACGGCAGCCCTCAGCTCGCCGGTGTCAACAGCCGTTCCTGGCAGGGCGGTTGCTACAACTCCACGGAGACCCGCACCGGCGCCCTCGCCACCCGACTCGACGACATCCGCGACTGGGTCACCACCCGGGTCCAGGCCGCCCGCATCGTCGATTTCAACGGTGACGGCGTCCGCGACACCGCCGTCGCCGACCCCCAGGCCACCGTCGCGGGCGTCAAGACCGCCGGCCTCGTCCGCGTCGTCCTCGGCGGCGGCAAGGGCACCCAGGAGCTCTCCCAGAACACCGCGGCTGTCAGCGGCGGAGTGGAGGAGGGCGACCAGTTCGGCTCTGCGCTGGCCACCGTCGACCACAACCTCGACGGCTACACCGACCTTGTCGTCGCCACCCCGGCAGAAGACCTGGACGGCGCCGCCGACGCCGGTGTCGTCCAGGTGATCCACGGCTCCGCGGACGGCCTCGCCAAGGGCCCCGCCGAGGTGCGGTTCCAGCAGGGCGAGGGCTCCGGCGCGATCGGGGCGTCCGCCTCCGAGGCCGGTGACCGCTTCGGCCACGCGCTCGCCGCGAGCGTCACCACCGCGGGCGACCCCGTCCTCGTGATCGGCGCCCCCGGCGAGGACCTCGACGGCGTCGCCGACGCGGGCAACAGCTTCTATGTGCGCGGCAGCGTCAACGCCGCGATCAGCCAGCCCAAGCCCGGCGTCCCCGGTGACGCCGAGACCAGCGACCGGTACGGCACCACCGTCGCCGCCTCACCGACGCACATCGCGATCGGCACGCCGTTCGAGAACATCGGCGACAAGGGTGACGCGGGCACCGTGCAGCTGTTCACCCACACCATCAACGCCGACGGCCTCCCCACCCCCCTCAGGGGCATCGACCAGGACGTCACCGGGCCCGACATCAGCGGCGCGTCGGAGACCAGTGACAAGCTCGGCGCGGCCGTCGCGATGGTGCCCTACCGGGCCACGGCCTCCTCGGCCACGGCCCCGACGGACTCGGTGCTCGCCATCGGCATCCCCGGGGAGGACTTCGACACCCGGGCCGACGGCGGCCGGGTGATCGTGCTGCGCGTCACCCCGGCGGGCACGGTCACGGAACTTCCCGATCTCCACCAGGACGTCGCCGACGTGGCCGGGTCGACGGAGGCGGGGGACCGGTTCGGCGAGCAGGTGTCCGCGGTGGCCGCGGCGCCGGGTGCGGTGGCCTCGGCCACGAACACGCTGATCGCCGTCGGTATCCCCGGCGAGGACCTGGGGACGGCCGCGGACGCGGGCTCCGTGTACGTGTTCAGCCCGGTGGGCGCGCCCGGCGCGAACGACCGTCCCGTCGAGCCCGGCCGTTACGGGGTTCCGGGTGCACCCGTGGCGTCGGCCAACATGGGCTCTTCCCTGCACACCACGGGTACGCACCTGTACATCGGGATGCCGAAGGCCGGGTCGTTCGGGTCGGCCTACGTGGTGCCGTGGGGCAACGTCCTCGCCGCCGGTACGGAGACGGTCGCCGTGCTCGCGCCGGGTTCGGACGGGCTGCCCGCGGCGGGCGTCGCGTTCGGAACCGTGGTGCGCTGACCCGTTCGAGGGGGCGCACACAGCGGGTGACCCCGCGTCCCTGCCGGGGCGCGGGGCCACCGCCGAAAACGCGGCAGATGTGCGTGCCAGACCCCGCGCCGCCGGCATGATCCGCCGGACAGGCCCTAGCTCTTCCGGCGCCCTATCAGGCGCGGCTTCGCCTCCAGGCCGTCCAGGCCGTGCCACGCCAGGTTCACCAGGTGGGCCGCCACCTCCGCCTTCTTCGGACGGCGTACGTCCAGCCACCACTGGCCGGTCAGGGCGACCATGCCGACCAGGGCCTGGGCGTAGAGGGGGGCCAGCTTCGGGTCGAAGCCGCGGCGCTTGAACTCGCGGCCCAGGATGTCCTCCACCTGGGTCGCGATGTCGGAGATCAGCGAGGCGAAGGAGCCCGTGGACTGGGGGATGGGGGAGTCGCGGACGAGGATGCGGAAGCCGTCCGTGTACTCCTCGATGTAGTCCAGGAGGGCGAACGCCGCCTGTTCGCACAGTTCGCGGGGGTGACCGGCGGTCAGGGAACTCGTCACCATGTCCAGCAGGCGCCGCATCTCGCGGTCCACCACCACCGCGTACAGGCCCTCCTTGCCGCCGAAGTGCTCGTACACCACCGGCTTGGAGACGCCCGCCTTCGCGGCGATCTCCTCCACCGACGTGGCCTCGAAGCCCTTCGACGCGAACAGCGTGCGACCGATCTCCAGAAGCTGCGCGCGGCGCTCGGCCCCCGTCATCCGGGTACGCCGGACGCGCCGCGGCTTCGCTTCGTTGCTCGGGGTACTGCTGGAGTCGGTCGCCACGGCGTCCATCATGCCGCCTCGGCGGCCACCTTCTTGCGCCGGGAGCCGTCCCCGTCCGTGTTCCGGCGCGAATCGATACGCGAGCGTGACGGCCAGCGCACGTCGTACGCCCAGCCGAGCATCTCGAACCAGCGGATGATCCGAGCAGAGGAGTCCACCTGGCCCCGCATCACCCCGTGCCGCGCCGAGGTCGGGTCGGCGTGGTGCAGGTTGTGCCAGGACTCACCGCAGGACAGCACGGCCAGCCACCACACGTTGCCCGAGCGGTCCCGCGACTTGAAGGGCCGCTTGCCGACCGCGTGACAGATCGAGTTGATCGACCAGGTCACGTGGTGCAGCAGGCAGACGCGGACCAGGGAGCCCCAGAAGAAGCCGGTGAACGCGCCCCACCAGGACATCGTCACCAGGCCGCCGATCAGCGCCGGCAGGGCCAGCGACAGCATCGTCCAGTAGATGAACTGACGGGAGATCGCCCGGATCGCCGGGTCCTTGATCAGATCCGGCGCGTACTTGTCCTGCGGGGTCCGCTCCTCGTCGAACATCCAGCCGATGTGCGCCCACCACAGGCCCTTCATCAGCGCGGGCAGCGTCTCGCCGAAACGCCACGGCGAGTGGGGGTCACCCTCGGCGTCGGAGAACTTGTGGTGCTTTCGGTGGTCGGCGACCCAGCGGACCAGCGGGCCCTCGACCGCCATCGAACCGGCGAGCGCCAGCGCGATCCGCAGCGGCCGTTTGGCCTTGAAGGAACCGTGGGTGAAGTAGCGGTGGAAGCCGATCGTCACACCGTGACAGCCCAGGTAGTAGAAGAAGACCAGCAGACCCAGGTCCAGCCAGCTCACGCCCCAGCCCCAGGCCAGCGGTACCGCCGCGAGGAGGGCCAGGAAGGGGACGACGATGAAGAGGAGAAGGGCCAGCTGCTCAACGGACCCCTTGCTGTCGCCGCCGAGGGTTGCCGAGGGAGTGGGGTTGTCGGGCGCCTTCGGGGCGTCTTCGATCACATCGGAGCTCGTGGTCATGGGCGTCCCCTGTGGGGTTTCGAGGGTTGGGAACAGGTGCCGGGCTGCGGGAATCCTTCCCGGGTTCCGTTACAGCGGACCCTACGGTTCCGTAACCTACGGCGTCGTAAGTATGGCAGTGCGTCGCCGTCTCACGGCAAGAGCCCAAAAGTCTGCGCGTCCGCATCGACACCTATCCTTGGAGTCGGTCGGACAGCGCGGTCCGCTCTGATTTCTTCCCGGATGTCCGGCCCGTATGCGGCGGCTGCCGCACGACCGACCTCCGGGTTCCCTCCCGGACGAGCTTCAACACTGCAAGGAGCCGCACCTGTGAGCAGTGCCGACGACCTGACTACGAGCGCCACGTCGACCAGTAGTGAGCTGCGCGCCGACATCCGCCGGCTGGGTGACCTCCTGGGCGAGACCCTCGTCC
This sequence comes from Streptomyces sp. NPDC048420, assembly GCF_040651535.1. Lineage (NCBI taxonomy): Bacteria > Bacillati > Actinomycetota > Actinomycetes > Kitasatosporales > Streptomycetaceae > Streptomyces > Streptomyces sp. NPDC048420. The sequence goes on along the minus strand of NZ_JBEZKG010000025.1, from coordinate 110,044 downwards.
GCCAGGAGGGCCCCGAGCTGCTGGAACTCGTCGAGAAGGTGCGCCGCCTCACCCGTGAGGACGGCGAGGCCGCCGCCGAGCTGCTGCGCGGCACCGAACTGGAGACCGCCGCCAAGCTGGTGCGCGCCTTCTCCACCTACTTCCACCTGGCCAATGTCACCGAGCAGGTGCACCGTGGCCGTGAGCTGCGGGCCCGCCGGGCCGCCGAGGGCGGTCTCCTCGCCCGTACGGCCGACCGCCTCAAGGACGCCGACCCCGAGCACCTGCGCCAGACCGTCGCCAACCTCAACGTCCGCCCGGTCTTCACCGCCCACCCGACCGAGGCCGCCCGCCGCTCGGTGCTGAACAAGCTGCGCAGGATCGCCGCGCTCCTGGAGACACCGGTCATCGAGACGGACCGGCGCCGCTACGACACCCGTCTGGCCGAGAACATCGACCTCGTCTGGCAGACCGACGAGCTGCGGGTCGTGCGCCCCGAGCCCGCCGACGAGGCCCGCAACGCCATCTACTACCTCGACGAGCTGCATGCGAACGCCGTCGGAGACGTCCTGGAGGACCTCACCGCCGAGCTGGAGCGCGTCGGCGTCAGGCTCCCCGACGCCACCCGCCCCCTCACCTTCGGCACCTGGATCGGCGGCGACCGCGACGGCAACCCCAACGTCACCCCCCAGGTGACCTGGGACGTCCTGATCCTCCAGCACGAGCACGGCATCAACGACGCCCTGGAGCTCATCGACGAGCTGCGCGGCTTCCTGTCGAACTCCATCCGCTACACCGGCGCCACCGAGGAACTCCTGGAGTCCCTGCGCGTCGACCTGGAGCGGCTGCCCGAGATCAGCCCGCGCTACAAGCGGCTGAACTCCGAGGAGCCCTACCGGCTCAAGGCCACCTGCATCCGGCAGAAGCTGGAGAACACCAAGCAGCGCCTGGCCAGGGGCATCCCGCACGAGGACGGCCGCGACTACCTCGGCACCAGCGAGCTGCTCAGGGACCTCACGCTCATCCAGACCTCCCTGCGCGAGCACCGCGGCGGCCTCTTCGCCGACGGCCGGATGGACCGCACCATCCGCACCCTGTCCGCCTTCGGCCTCCAGCTCGCCACCATGGACGTCCGCGAGCACGCCGACGCCCACCACCACGCCCTCGGCCAGCTCTTCGACCGCCTGGGCGAGGAGTCCTGGCGCTACATCGACATGCCCCGCGAGTACCGGGCCAAGCTGCTGGCGAAGGAGCTCCGCTCCCGCAGGCCCCTCGCACCGACCCCGGCGCCGGTGGACGCGGCCGGCGAGAAGACCCTCGGCGTGTTCCAGACCGTGAAGCGGGCCCTGGAGGTCTTCGGACCCGAGGTCATCGAGTCGTACATCATCTCGATGTGCCAGGGCGCCGACGACGTCTTCGCGGCGGCCGTCCTGGCCCGCGAGGCCGGCCTGCTCGACCTGCACGCCGGCTGGGCGAAGATCGGCATCGTGCCGCTCCTGGAGACCACGGACGAGCTCAAGGCCGCCGACACCATCCTGGAGGAGATGCTCTCCGACCCGTCGTACCGCAGGCTCGTGGCCCTGCGCGGGGACGTCCAGGAGGTCATGCTCGGTTACTCCGACTCCTCGAAGTTCGGCGGCATCACCACCAGCCAGTGGGAGATCCACCGCGCCCAGCGACGCCTGCGCGACGTCGCCCACCGCTACGGCGTACGGCTGCGACTCTTCCACGGCCGCGGCGGCACCGTCGGCCGCGGTGGCGGCCCCTCGCACGACGCGATCCTCGCCCAGCCCTGGGGCACCCTGGAGGGTGAGATCAAGGTGACCGAGCAGGGCGAGGTCATCTCCGACAAGTACCTCGTGCCCTCGCTGGCCCGCGAGAACCTGGAACTCACGGTCGCGGCCACGCTCCAGGCGTCCGCCCTGCACACCGCCCCCCGCCAGTCCGACGAGGCGCTGGCCCGCTGGGACGCGGCGATGGACGTCGTCTCGGACGCCGCGCACGCCGCGTACCGCAGGCTCGTCGAGGACCCGGACCTGCCGACGTACTTCCTCGCCTCCACGCCGGTGGACCAGCTCGCCGACCTGCACCTCGGCTCACGGCCCTCCCGCCGCCCCGGCTCGGGCGTCTCCCTCGACGGACTGCGCGCCATCCCGTGGGTGTTCGGCTGGACCCAGTCCCGGCAGATCGTCCCGGGCTGGTTCGGCGTCGGCTCAGGCCTCAAGGCCCTGCGCGAGGCGGGCCTGGACACCGTGCTCGACGAGATGCACGAGCAGTGGCACTTCTTCCGGAACTTCATCTCCAACGTCGAGATGACGCTCGCGAAGACCGACCTGCGCATCGCCCGCCACTACGTCGAGACCCTCGTCCCCGCCGAGCTCCAGCACGTCTTCGCCGACATCGAGGCCGAGCACGAGCTCACCGTCCGCGAGGTCCTGAAGATCACCGGCGAGGCGGAACTCCTCGACGCCACCCCGGTGTTGAAGCAGACCTTCGCCATCCGCGACGCCTACCTGGACCCGATCTCCTACCTCCAGGTGACCCTGCTCAAGCGCCAGCGCGACGCGGCCGCCGCCGGCGAGCCCGCCGACCCGCTGCTCGCCCGCGCCCTGCTGCTCACGGTCAACGGCGTCGCCGCCGGTCTGCGCAACACCGGCTGACGTTCGGGCCTTCGGGCAGAAAGAAGCGGTGCCCCTGAGTCTCAGGGGCACCGCCTTTCGCTTCTACGTCAGGCCCGGCGCCGCCTGACCACGAGGTAGCCGCCCGCCGCCATCAGCCCCGCGGCGACACCCGCGAGCAGACCGACGGGAGCGCCGTTGCCGGTCTCGGCGAGGTCACCGGCGGAGCCCTGCGCGGACGCGGAGGAAGAGGCCGACGGGGAAGCCCCGGCCTCGGTGGACTCGCTGGGGTCGGTGCTGGGGTCGGCGCCGGGGGAGCCGGACTCACCCGACCCCGGGGTGCCGGAGGCCGACGCGGTCGGCGTGGCCGTACCGCCGCCGCCTTCCTCCTCCGAGCAGTCCGTCCAGAACACCTTGTGCTTGGCGGCCTGGGAGTTCTCGCCCTCGAAGTTCCAGAACAGCTTGTAGTGCCCGTCGGGCAGCGACAGGTCGTCCGTACGGCCGTGACCGTCGGCGTCCAGCGTGATCTCGCCGGACTTCACGGTCTCGCCCTTGACGTCGGCCGTCGGCGCCCAGGCCTCGATGTGCCAGTCGACCTCCTGGACGGCGTCGAAGCCGAAGGCGTCCAGGTAGAAGGTGCAGACGTGCGGCTCGTTCTTGCGGAGTTCTTCGCCGGTGGTGGCGTCGTGGATCTTCACGGTCCCGTTGTCACCGGGAGGGGTGGCGTGGGCGGCGGGGGCGACCAGGAAGGCCGCCGAGGCCACGGCGGACAGGACGCCGAAGCGGGTGAGGGTGCGCATGGGGCAGTAATCCATCTTCGAGAGTGAAACGGGAAGATGTGGAGGGGGCGGCTCAGCATCCAGCCATCACTGACCTCTGGTCAATCACAAACTGACAACAGTCCCGTTCTCCACAGAACCGGAGAACGGCGAAAGCCGTCAGACGGTCACGAAAGCGGCGGTGAGCAGTGCGATCCCCGACCCCGCCAGCACCCACCCGAGCCGCGTCCGGCGCAGACCGCCCGCCACGACCACCGACGCGAGCAGCAGCGCCCCGCCCATCGGCACCCAGGAGTAGAGCACTCCGGCCGGTCCGGACCGTACGACGTCATCGGTACCGGGCTTGACCACGACCGTGTAGGTCTGCCCCTTGTGCACCGCCACCGTCTTCTCGATCACGGCCCGGTCCCGCGCCTCGGACCCGTGCGACAACGGTGTGTAGGGCCCGCTGCACACGTCCTCAGCGCACCGCGCGACCTCGATCGTCCCGCGCTCGCGCCCCTTGGTGAGCATCACGTACTGGGCGTTGCCCCAGGACGCCCACACCCCGGCGATCAGGATCACCAGCGCGATCGTGCCCATCGACGCGAACCGCCCGAACCGCAGCGCGGCGGTCGACGTCTGGCGGGCGGCTCGACGGGAGGCGGCGGCGGTGGCGGTGGCAGGCATGGCCGGGATCATTGGCCATGGGATTGCCCGAAGTCAATGCGGGTCAGGAGTTGTACGTGCCCTGCGCCCGCTCAAGACCCTCGATCACCAGCGCCTCCGCCGCGTCGGCGGCCCGGTCCACGAAGTAGTCGAGCTCCTTGCGCTCACTCGACGCGAAGTCCTTCAGCACGAAGTCCGCGACCTGCATACGGCCCGGAGGGCGCCCGATCCCGAACCGCACCCGGTGGTAGTCCGGCCCGAACGCCTTGGTCATCGACTTCAGCCCGTTGTGACCGTTGTCCCCGCCGCCCAGCTTCAGCCGCAGGACGCCGTAGTCGATGTCCAGCTCGTCATGGATCGCCACGATGTTCGCCACCGGCACCTTGTAGAAGCCCTTGAGGGCGTTCACCGGCCCGCCGGAGAGGTTCATGAACGACATGGGCTTCGCCAGGATCACCCGCCGGTTCGCCGGGCCGGGCGGACCGATCCGCCCCTCCACGACCTGCGCCTGCGCCTTCCCGGCCCGCTTGAACCGGCCCCCGACCCGCTCGGCCAGCAGATCGGCCACCATGAAACCCACGTTGTGCCGGTTGCCGGCGTACTCGGGCCCCGGGTTGCCGAGGCCGACGATCAGCCAGGGGGCGTTGGTGGGGGTGGTCACGTCCATCTCTCCTCACGTGCAACAGCCGCCGCCCCCCGAGGGGGCAGCGGCTGGAGCTTATACGGCGAGCGCTCGGGCTCAGGCCTCCGCGGCCTCGTCGCCCTCGGCGGCCTCGCCCTCGGACTCCTCGGCCTGCGCGGCCAGGACCTGCAGGACGACGGTGTCCTCGTCGACAGCCAGCTTGGTGCCCTTCGGCAGCGGGATGTCCTTGGCGAGGACCGAGTCGCCGGCCGTCAGACCCTCGATGGAGACGGTGACGGACTCGGGGATGTGCGTGGCCTCGGCCTCGACCGGAAGCGCGTTCAGGACGTGCTCCAGCAGGAAGGCACCCGGGGCCAGGTCACCCTCGGTGTGGACGTAGATCTCGACGTTGACCTGCTCGCCGCGCTTGACCAGCTGCAGGTCGACGTGCTCCAGGAAGCCCTTGATCGGGTCACGCTGCACGGACTTCGGGATCGCCAGCTCGTTGGTCTTGCCGTCGATGTCCAGGGAGATCAGGACGTTCGACGTACGCAGCGCGAGCAGCAGCTCGTGGCCCGGGAGGGTCAGGTGGATGGGGTCGGAACCGTGACCGTACAGAACACCGGGAACCTTGGAGTCACGGCGGATGCGGCGGGCGGCACCCTTGCCGAACTCGGAACGGGTCTGAGCGGAGATCTTGACCTCGGACATGCGGATCACTCCTCGTAGAACTGGTGGCGATGGGGGTCCCCCCGCTCGAGCGGAGTCGAGAGTGGGGGAGGTCACCCGGCCACGAACGGCCTGCTACGAAGAGCGCGTCGATAACGGAGCGCCGCATCCATGGATACGGCCTCCCTCGCCGAGCAACTGGGGCAGTCTACTCGGCGCGGAAGGCCGTAGGAAAATCGATCATGCAGAAGCGTTTTACGGCGTACCGGCGCGCTTACTGCTCGTCGAAGAGGCTGGTCACCGAGCCGTCCTCGAACACCTCACGCACCGCGCTCGCGATCGTCGGCGCGATCGACAGGACCGTCAGCTTGTCCAGGTCCCGGCCGAGCTCACCCGGCGTCGGCAGCGTGTTCGTGAACACGAACTCGCTCACCCGGGAGTTCTTCAGCCGGTCCGCCGCCGGACCCGACAGCACACCGTGTGTCGCCGTCACGATGACGTCCTCGGCGCCGTGTGCGAACAGCGCGTCCGCCGCGGCGCAGATCGTGCCACCGGTGTCGATCATGTCGTCGACCAGGACACACACCCGGCCCTTGACCTCACCGACCACCTCGTGGACGGTCACCTGGTTCGCCACGTCCTTGTCACGCCGCTTGTGCACGATGGCCAGCGGCGCACCCAGCCGGTCGCACCAGCGGTCCGCGACCCGCACCCGGCCCGCGTCCGGGGACACGACCGTCAGCTTGTTCCGGTCCACCTTCCGGCCCACGTAGTCCGCGAGCAGCGGAAGCGCGAACAGGTGGTCGACGGGCCCGTCGAAGAAGCCCTGGATCTGGTCGGTGTGCAGATCGACCGTCAGGATGCGGTCCGCACCGGCCGTCTTCATCAGGTCCGCGATCAGCCGCGCCGAGATCGGTTCACGGCCGCGGTGCTTCTTGTCCTGCCGCGCGTAACCGTAGAACGGCACGATGACCGTGATGGAGCGCGCCGAAGCCCTCTTCAGCGCGTCGATCATGATGAGCTGCTCCATGATCCACTGGTTGATCGGAGCCGTGTGGCTCTGGATCACGAAGCAGTCCGCACCGCGCGCCGACTCCTGGTAGCGGACGTAGATCTCGCCGTTGGCGAAGTCGAAGGCCTTGGTCGGGACGACCCCGACCCCCAGCTGCTGGGCGACCTCCTCGGCAAGCTCGGGGTGGGCGCGGCCGGAGAAGAACATCATCTTCTTCTCGCCGGTCGTCTTGATCCCGGTCACAGCTGTCTCCTCAGAGGTGTCTACAGCGGGGTGTGCACTTATCACGGTACGACGACTTCGGCGCACCTGTTTCCGGTCAGCTCTCGCGCTCATGCTGGCCAGAGGCCGCTTCCGCGGCCTTCGCCGCCGCGCTCCCCGGACGCTTCCGGGCCACCCAGCCCTCGATATTCCGCTGCTGGCCACGGGCCACGGCCAGCGAACCGGGCGGCACATCCTTCGTGATCACCGACCCTGCGGCGGTGTACGCACCGTCCCCGACCGTGACAGGCGCCACAAACATGTTGTCCGAACCCGTACGGCAATGCGACCCGACGGTCGTGTGGTGCTTGTCCTGCCCGTCGTAGTTCACGAACACGCTGGCGGCCCCGATGTTGGTGTACTCACCGATGGTCGCGTCCCCGACATAGGAGAGGTGCGGGATCTTCGTCCCCTCCCCGATGGAGGCGTTCTTCGTCTCGACGTACGTGCCGATCTTGCCCTTGGCGCCCAGGCAGGTGCCGGGACGCAGGTAGGCGAACGGCCCCACGCTCGCGCCGGCGCCGATGTGGGAGCTATAGGAGACGGTGTTGTCGACCCGGGCGCCCGCGTCGACGACGGTGTCCGTCAGCCGGCTGTTGGGGCCGACCTCGGCGCCCTCGCCGATGTGCGTGGCACCGTGCAGCTGTGTGCCCGGGTGGACGACGGCGTCCTGGCCGAAGGTGACGGTCACGTCGACCCACGTGGTGGCCGGGTCGATGACGGTGACACCGGAGAGCATGGCGGCGGTCAGCAGCCGGTCGTTGAGGATCCGCCGCGCCTCGGAGAGCTGCACCCGGTTGTTGATGCCGGCGATCTCGCGGTGGTCGGCGGCGACGGAGGCGCCCACCCGGTGACCGGCTTCCCGCAGGATCCCGAGCACGTCGGTCAGGTACTCCTCACCCTGGCTGTTGTCCGTACGCACCTTCTTCAGCGCGTCGGCGAGGAGCTGCCCGTCGAAGGCGAACACACCGGAGTTGATCTCCCGGATCGCCCGCTGCGTCTCGCTCGCGTCCTTGTGCTCCACGATCGCGGTCACGGCACCCGAGGTCTCGTCCCGCACGATCCGCCCGTACCCGGTCGCGTCCGGCATCTGCGCGGTCAGCACGGTGACCGCGTTGCCGTCCGTGGAGTGCGTGGCGGCAAGGGCGTTGAGCGTCTCGCCGGTCAGCAGGGGGGTGTCCCCGCACACCACCACGACGGTCCCGTCGACACCGCCGCCGAGCTCCTCCAGCGCCATCCGTACGGCGTGCCCGGTGCCGTTCTGCTGGGCCTGCACGGCGGTTCGTACGTCGGCGTCGGTACCGGCGAGATGGGCGACGACCTTCTCGCGCGCGTGTCCCACGACGACGACGAGGTTCTCGGGGTCCAGCTCACGGGCGGCGGCGAGCACATGCCCGACGAGACTGCGGCCGCAGATCTCGTGCAGGACCTTGGGTGTGGCCGACTTCATACGGGTGCCCTCACCCGCTGCGAGAACGACGACGGCTGCCGGGCGAATGGCGCTCACGGGATGCCCTTCGGCTGTGGAGGGGGTGGGGTGACACCCGCAGGATACCGGGGCGTTTCATGGCGGACATGGGAGCGGGCCCCGACAGTGCTGTCAGGGCCCGAACAGAGCGTGGCTCCCCCGCCAGGACTCGAACCCGGACAAATGGCACCAAAAGCCACGGTGCTGCCAATTACACCACGGGGGAATGGCTCCGGCTGAACCGGACATTCAGTCAGGTCGCCGAGTGGCGGCTCCTACTATGCCGTACCAGGCGCCCTCCATGCGACGGTGCACATCGCCGCCCTGACTGCCCGTAAATCACGAATCGGGTCGTTTCGTGGTCGATCGGTCACTCAATGTGGTGTAGGCCAGTCGTCGAAATGCACCGGAAAACCTCGCACTGCCGAACGTAGGCTGGAGGCATGACCACGACGGGGGAAGACACCACCGAGGCTCAGACGGGGCCGTGGTGGTGGGTGCGGTGGCGTAGTGCGGCGCTGGACGCAGGGCTGGCTTCGGCGTCCGCGGTGGAGTGTGCGTTCGAGGGGATCCGGTTCGCGGAGGACGCCGGGATCCCGATGGCGGCGGGGATCGTGTTCGGGGTGTTGGCCGGATCCACGCTGTTGATCCGGCGGAAGTGGCCGATCGCCGTGGTGCTGGTGTCGATCGCCATCACGCCCGCCCAGATGGGCTATCTCATGGGCATCGTCGGCCTCTACACGCTCTCCGCGTCCGAGTTGCCGCGCCGGATCATCGGCTCGCTGGCGGGGATGTCGCTGGTCGGGATGCTGATCGTGATGTTCGTGCGGGTGCGGCAGGACCCGGGGCGGGCCGATCTGGACCTGGGGGACTGGTTCGTACCGTTCGTGTCGATCACCACCGCCATCGGCATGACCGCCCCGCCCCTGCTGCTGGGGCTGTACGTGGGGGCGCGGCGGCGGCTCATGGAGAGTCTCCGCGAGCGGGCCGACGACCTTGAGCGGGAGCTTCAGCTGCTCGCCGAGCGGGCCGAGGAGCGGGCGGAGTGGGCGCGGAACGAGGAGCGGACGCGGATCGCCCGTGAGATGCATGACGTCGTCGCGCATCGGGTGAGCCTGATGGTGGTGCACGCGGCCGCGTTGCAGGCCGTGGCCCGGAAGGATCCCGAGAAGGCCGTGAAGAACGCGGCCCTGGTGGGGGACATGGGGCGCCAGGCGCTCACCGAGCTGCGGGAGATGCTCGGCGTGCTGCGCAGCGGGGACGGTTTCGGGCGGCGGGAGCGGTCGGCGGTCCCGCTCGTCGCGGTGGGGGTGGCGGCGGCAGCGGCGGCCTCGCGGGCTGTGGACGAGTCCGACGGGCCCTGTCTGGACGATCTGGAGGCGTTGATCGGGCAGTCGGCCGAGGCGGGGATGGCGGTGGACCTGTCGGTCGAGGGTGACGTGCGGTCGTATCCCGCGCAGATCGAGCAGACGGCGTTCCGGGTGGTGCAGGAGGCGTTGACGAACGCCCACAAGCACGCGGCGGGTGCCAAGACGCACGTACGCCTCGCGCACCGGGTGTCGGAGATCGCGATGCAGGTGGAGAACGAACCGCCGCCCGAGGTGTCCTCCCTCACCTCGGCCCGGTTGCCCTCGGGGGGCAACGGCCTGGTGGGGATGAAGGAGCGGGTCTCCGCGCTGGGCGGGGTGTTCGTGTCGGGGCCGACGGAGGCGGGGGGATTCCGGGTGTCGGCGGTGATTCCGGCGGCGTAGGGCGCTGCGGGCTCAGCTCGCGGTGAGGCGGGCCGGTTCGATGCCGGAGACCAGACCGGCCAGGGCCTGGTCGATGTCGGGGCCGAGGTACCAGTCGCCGGTGTGGTCGAGGACGTAGACACGGCCCTCGGTGTCGATGGCGAGGAGCGCGTGGGTGTCGGTCTCGGCGCCGAGGGGGCAGACCTCGGTGTCGAGGGCGCGGCCGAGGTCGCCGAGGGTGCGGGCCATGTGGAGGCCGTGCAGCGGGTCGAGGTGGAGGCGGGCGGGGGCGACCTGGCGGCCGGGGCCGGCGGGGGTCAGGTGGAGTCCGCCGAACTCGGCCCAGGCCTCGACGGCCGCGGGGAACACGGCGTGCCGGTGTCCGGCGGGCGAGGTGTGGTCGCGCAGGGCGTCGGCCCAGATCTCGGCCTGTTTTATGTCCCAGCGGCCGGGCTGCCAGCCGGCGGCGCGCAGAACGGCGTCGACGGGGACGGGGAAGCGGGTGGTGCCGGTGCGGTCGGGGTGCATCTGCCCTTCGCGTTCGTCGAGGTCATGGGTGAGTGCCGTGGTGAGCGGGGGCGCCGTCGTGCGGGTCGTTCAGGTGGGGGTGTGGGGCTGTCAGCCGCCGTTCTCCGCCGGGTCGACGATGCGTACGCCGAAGTGGGCGCTGAGGGCGGTGCAGGCGCGGCAGGGGGCGGCGAAGCTGCCGTGCAGCGGGTCGCCGTCCTCGCGAATGCGGCGGGCGGTGAGTTTGGCCTGCTTGAGGGCGCGGCGGGCCTCGCCGTTGGTCATCGGCTTGCGGGCGGCGCGCTTGCTGCGGGCTTCGTCGGCGGCCGCGATGTGCCGGGATATGAGCATGGTCTCGGCGCAGCGGCCGGTGAAGCGGTCGCGCCGGTCGCTGCCGAGGGTGTCGAGGAAGTCCTGGACGAGCGGGTGCAGCGGCGGGGCCTGATCGCCGCGGGCCGCGGTGGAGGTGAGGGTGGCGCCGCGGACCGAGAGGGCGGCGGCGATCGTGGGCAGTATGCCGTCGCGGCGGTGGCGGAGGGCGGGCGCGTGGGGTCTCTCGGCGCTGCTCCAGCCGATACGGGGATCGCCCCCGGCACCGGTGTGCGGGTGGCCGTTCGTGCCGGTCGTGGTGCCGGTGTGCGGTCCTTGGCGCGGTCCCGTCTGCGTCGTGTTCATGATCGTCATCCCCTCCCGAGCATCCCCCCGGATGTCACAGACTGCCAAATGCCGGGGCTCCTGCGGAAGCTGGGGCGTCGCGACACGCCCGGGTTTGGGCGGGCTGTCACAGCGGGGTGACGGCTGGTCACGGAAGCGGGGCGGGGCTGACCGGCGCCCGGTGACCGGTGTCGTCGTACCGCATAGGCTGTCGGCACCGCGATCCAAGTGGTCGCCGCGATGCGCGCGGTTGACGCGTGGAGACGGACGAGACAGTCGATACGGTGCGTGGCGGCCCTGCTTTGCCCAGGGGGTCGCCGCGCGCCGTACCAGAGCGCCGCAGGGGGCTTTCGCCATGACGACAGGTCGGCTCGGGCAACAAGCCGCGCCGCCGAACGCGGCCTATGCCGGGCAGGTCGTGCATTTCCCGGATCCGGTCCGGGCCGCGCGTCACCCGAGGGGGGTGCGGGTGGACGAGCGTGGCTACCCCGACTTCTCGCCCTACGCGCGTGCCGCCGCCGAGATCGCCGAGCCGCCGGAGGGTTTCGGCGTCGACGAACTGCGGCTGACGGACTACGTGTCGGCGAACGCGGCCCTGTCGGCGACCGGCCACGAGCTGTGGGACACGGTGCCCGCGGTGGCGACCCCGCACGGCTGGACGTGGCACCACGTGGTGGGTTCGCGGCGCCTGGAACTGGTCCCGGTCGAGGTGAAGGCGCTGCTGCGGCACCATGGCGGCATCGCGACGACACGTGTCGACCAGAACAAGCGCGGGACACGGCCGTTGCAGGAGACCCGTCCGGCGCACTTCGGTCTGCCCAAGTCCGCTGTCGCGGTGACGGAGTCGCAGGTGCAGGGGGTCGAGGAGGACCTCGGGTACCGGCTGCCGGGCGCGTACCGGTCCTTTCTGAAGGCGGCGGGCGGGTCGGCACCGGTGGGGGCCGCGCTGGACGCGGAGTTGGGGCTCCTGGTCGACCAGCCGTTCTTCACGGTGCGGGACGAGGCGGCGGTCAACGACCTCGTGTACGTCAACAAGTGCCTGCGGGACCATCTGACCAAGGACTACCTCGGCGTCGGCTTCGTCCAGGGCGGTCTGCTGGCCGTCAAGGTGAAGGGCGAGGGGATCGGTTCGGTGTGGTTCTGCGCCTACGACGACGCGCGCGACGTCGACGCGGCGCTGGCGCCGGCCGAGCGGGTGCGGCGGCTGTTGCTGCCCTGCGGCGCCGACTTCGACGTGTTCCTGTCCCGACTGGCCGGTAATCCACCGGAGTTGGAGACGGTGGCGAACCTGATGGTGGACGGCGGGTTCGCGCGGTCCGTTCCGGTGGCTGGGGAGTGAACTGACCGATGGTGACGTTCGCGCAGGCGCAGGAGCGCGCGGAAGAGTGGATCAACGGGGACGTGCCGTCGTACCAGCACCGTGAGGTGCGGGTGCGGGAGTTCGACCTCGGGTTCGTGGTGTGGGCGGAGGACCGTGCGGACGGTCCGCGTTCGGACGGCGGCGCCCAGCGGCTGGTCATCGCCCGGGACAGCGGGGAGGCCACGCTGTGGCCCTCGCTGCCGGTGGGGGAGGTGATCCGCCGGTACGAGGAGGAGTACGGGCGTGAGGGCGGGGTCGAGGACGTGGGGGCGGGTGGTGCGGCGGCCTCCCGGGTCGACCTCAACCAGACGTCGTTCCTTCTGACGCCGCCGGAGTGGTTGCAGGACGCGGCGGACAAGTTGGGGATCGGGGACCGGCGGGGCGAGGACGAAGCTGCTCAGGACGGTGCCGGTGCCACGGCTGAGGGGGACGGTGGGCCTGAGGTGCCCGCCGGGGCCAGGCCCTGGACGGGGACTGACACCAACGGGGGCGAGGACCTCTCTGTGGCGTTGCCGGAGACGGTGTTCTCGCCGCCGCCGCCGCCTTCGCCTGAGGCCGACCGGGCGTCGTACGGGTATCCGCAGGGTCCGGGTGGTTCGGATGCGGGGGTTTCTCCGTCTGGGCCGGGGGCGTCTTCGTACGGGTATCCGCAGGCCGAGGGTGGGCAGCGGGCGTCTTCGTACGGGTATCCGCAGGCCGAGGGTGGGCAGCGGGCGTCTTCGTACGGGTATCCGCAGGGGCCCGGCGGTGATCCTGGGGCGGCTCGGCCGCCGGGGGTGCCTGGCGCTCCCGGGCCTGCGCCGAGTGCCGAGGACATCGCCGATGTCGCCACCAGCAAGCTGGCGCCTCCGTCGAGGGGTGCGCAGGGCGGGGGTTCGGCCCCACCGCCTCCACCGAGTGCGCCCGGTGTGCAGCCGGGGAGTCCGCCTCCGCCGCCCGCGCCCGGGGGCGGGTATGTGCCCACCCAGTTCGTGTCGGCGCCGGGTGTGGAGGGGCCGTCGGGGGCACCGCAGCCTCCCGGGGCGCCGCCGGTTTACGGAGGTGCTCCTACTCCTCCTCCGCCCGGAGCGGCGGGGGGTCATGGCACCCCGGGCACCCCGGGCGCCACGGGGACCCCGGGTATGCCGAATCCGCCCGGCGCACCGGGATTTCCGAACGCTCCGGGTGCGGGGGCTGTGCCTGGCGTAGGTCAGCCGCCTGGTGGTCCTGGCCCTGGTGCACCGCAGGGGACGGGTGCGCCGGGTTATCCGGGGGCCCCTTCGGCTTCCGGTGGTGCGCCGCAGCCTCCTGGCGCCCCCGGTGTTCCGGGCGCCGCGAGTGGGGCTGTGCATCACGCGGAGACCGTGCTGTCCACGCCCCCGGTGGGCGGTCCCGGTGTACCTCCGCCGCCGCAGCCCCCCGGTGTGCCCGGCGCTTCCGGCGCCCTGGGGGGACCGGGCGCATCCGGGACTCCCGGCGGTTCCGGCGGTCCCGGCGGTCCCGGCGGTCCCGGTGTACCTCCGCCGCCGCAGCCCCCCGGTGTGCCCGGCGCTTCCGGCGCCCCGGGGGGACCGGGCGCATCCGGAACTCCCGACGGTTCCGGTGGTCCCGGCGGTCTCAGCGGTCCCGGCGGTCCCGGTGTACCTCCGCCGCCGCAGCCCCCCGGCGTGCCCGGCGCTCCCAGCGGACCAGGCGCTGGCGTTCCTGGCGGTCCAGGCGTGCCGGGCGCATCCGGTGTTCCGGGCGCCCCCGCGGCGGCTCCGGGTGCTCCCCAGTCGATGCCCCCGGGCACGATGCCGCCCCCGCCCCCGCCGCCGGGTGCCGTTCCGTCCCCGGGGCCTGTGCCTCCGCCCGGGCACGCCATGCCTGCGCCGCCCGCGCCCGGGCAACCGGCCCCCAGCCAACCGTCGGCCTACGGCTTCCCCCACCAGTCGCAGCCCACCGTCGGCCCCGGCTACCAGGCCGTCCTCCGCTACCGTGCGCAGGACGGGTCCGAGCAGCAGCTGATCCGGCGTTCCGCGCCGGGGACCCCGCACCCGGAGTGGCAGATCTTCCACGAGCTGCGGGGCATGAACGTGCCGCCGGACCAGGTCCTGGAGCTGCACACCGAGTTGGAGTCGTGCGAGCTGCCGGGTGCGTACTGTGCGCGGATGATCCGGGAGCAGTGGCCGCAGGCGCGGATCGCGAGCATCGCACCGTACGGCACGGATCACGCGAGCCGGCAGCAGGGCATGCAGCAACTGCTCGCGCACCAGGGCGAGTTGCACCAGGTGGCCGACGGACCGGCCCGCCCGGCACCCGCACGCACCCCCTTGCCACCGGTGCAGGCCGCGCCGCCGATCCCGCCGGAGGGCGTGGCGCAGGAGCTGGCCGGGGCGTTCGGTCCGGGTGTCTTCCGGTTCGAGCAGGCCGCGGTGTCCCGGCAGGGCGTACCGCCGGTCGTCGCGCACTCGCTGGTCGTCGCGGGGCTGCCGTTGGACATGGGCCCGTTCTTCTGGGCGCAGGCCCAGCAGGGGCGGCCGGTGCCCACGCTGGCGGAGCTGGCGGCCGAGCGCGGGGTGCAGCCGGCCGCGGACGCGGGCTCGTACCTCGTCATGGGCAGCGACTTCGGCAAGGCGCTGTGCGTGCAGTACGGGACGGCGAACATCGTCGCCGTGCCCGTGGAGGCGGGCCCGGGCGGGACCCCCGTACCACCGCAGTTCGTGAACACGGGGCTGCCCGAGTTCCAGCGCTGCCTGGCGCTGCTCGGCCGGATGTGGCGGCTGCGCTTCGGCCTGAACCAGGAGCAGGCGGGCCGTTGGACCGTCGACTTCCAGGCCCAGCTGGCCTCGCTCGACCCGGCGGCCCTGGGTTCGCCGGAGAGCTGGTGGTCGGTGCTGCTTGAGCAGATGTGGGACGGGCTGCTGTGACGCCCCGCCGCTGATCCACGCGCGCGTGGAGGGCCGGACCAGGTACATGTGACCGGGTCCGGCCCTTTTCGTGGGCGGAGTGTCGCGTTATGAACATTTCCCTCCGATACATCAAGATGTGCGCGAAATCATCATTTCGTGTCCGTTCGTGTTGTTTCGGCGGAGAGGGGTTCCAGGATGAGCAGCGCACCGGTGTCGCACCAGGGGTTCGTGGCCGTACGGGGGCGCGGCTACCGCCCCGAACAGGTGGACGCGTTCGCCGCCGCCCTGTCCCGGGACCGCGACGCCGCCTGGGAACGAGCCGCCCGGCTCACCGTGCTCGCCAAGGAGATGGAGGCGGAGGCGGTACGGATGCGGGAGGTGGTGGCGGCGCTGGCTCCGCAGACGTACGAGTCGCTCGGCGAGCGCGCGCGGCGGCTCTTCGAGCTGGGCCAGGAGGAGGCCGCGGCTGTCCAGGAGGGGGCCCGGCAGGAGGCGCGTCACCTTGTCGACGAGGCACGGGCGTACGGGGACGGCGTACGGGATGCCGCACAGGCGCACGCCGACGCCGTACGCGCCGAGGCCGACGACCGCGCCCGCCACCGGCTGCTCGCGGCACGCGCCGAGGCCGACGAGATCCGTGTCACCGCCCGGCGTGAGGTGAAGGAGGGGCGCGGAGAGGCGCTCGCCGCGTTGCGCGAAGTACGGCAGCGCACCATCGGGATGCTCGCCGAGCAGGCCAAGGAGCATGCGGAGCTGTGGGCGGAGCTGGAGCGCGCGGAGGAGAGACGTGCCGCCGAGGTGGATGCGTGGGGCGCCGAACGGATGGCCCGGGCGCAGGCGGCGCTGTCGGACGCGAAGCGGGGCTTCGCGGAGGCGGAGGCCTCAGTGGTGCGACACGAGGAGGAGGCACACGCGCGTGCCGCGGAGATCCTCGCGGAGGCGCGGGTACGGGAGGAGCGGATTGCCCGGGAGACGGAACGGGTGCTGCGCGAGCACGGCGAGCGCTGGGACGACGTACAGGCACAGATGGACCATGTGCGCAGCAGCTTGACGGCGCTTACGGGGCGGGCGGCGCCGTTGGAGTGACGGGGTGTCAGGTGCTGGGCGGCATATCGGCCGACGGCGGCCGCAACCCACCCAGGGGCGCGGGGCTGTATCGATATGCGGCTCCGCCGCGTGGGCGCGACCAGCCCCCACCGGCGCGCACCCAACACACAACCTCCCCGCCTCACCCCCTCCGCACCGCCCCCGCCAGAATCCACCCCTCCACCGCCTCGTACTGCCGCCGCTGCTCCTCCGCCTTCCGCCGCCCGGACACCACCGTCCCCAGCCACCCGAACAGGAACCCGGCAGGCACCGAAACCACCGCCGTGGTCGTGAACGGCAACCAGTTGAAGTCGGCCTCGGGGAACGCGGACACGGGGGACCCCGACACGAGATTCGTCGCCGGCATCAGCGTGATCACCGTCAGCGTGCCGCCGATCAGTGTGCACAGCAGTCCCGTTCGCGTGTAGCGCCGCCAGAACAGGCTGTACACGAGCGCCGGCGCCAGCGCGGACGCACCGACGCAGAACGACAGGATCACCAGCGGCTGCAGACTGCGGTGCTGGATCAGCGTCGCGAGGAAGATCGTGGGGACGCTGACCGCCAGTGCCGAGACCCGGGCCAGCAGGATCTCCCGGCGCGGTGACATCGGCTGCGCCCGCGCCGCGAACACGTCGTGCGCGAGGGAGTTGGCGCAGGCGAGGATCATGCCCGCGACGGAGGCGAGGAGGGTGAGGAAGAGCGCCGTGGTGACGGTGGTGAACAGAAGCGTCTCGCCGGTCGACACCTCCGGCCCGAACGCCGCCCGCGACCCCAGCAGATACGCCGTGTTGCCCTGCGGGTCCGCCGCCGCGATCACCGCCCGCCCGACCATGGCGGTGGCCCCGGCCCCGACGACCGTGATGACGAGGACGAACACCGCCACCGCGGACACCGCCCAGGACATCGAACGCCGCACCTGGCGGGCGCTGTTGGCGGTGTACATGCGCATGGTGACATGCGGCAGACACGCCCCGCCGATGACGACGGCGAGCTGAGAGGTGATCATGTCGACGCGCGGATACGGCCCGCCCGCGAACTCCAGCCCGGACCGGAGGAACTCCGGCCCCACCCCGCTTCCCTGGGCCGCCGCGTCGAACAGCGCGGCCGGGTTCCAGGAGTACCGGTTCAGGACCAGTACGGCGACCAGGGCGCCCGAGCCGAGCAGCATGACCATCTTCAGGATCTGGATGAGGGCGGTGCCCTTCATGCCGCCGATGGCCGCGTAGCTGATCATCAGGATTCCCAGGCCGATGATGAAGCCCGTCTTCAGTGAGTCACCGGAGAACCCCAGGATGAACGCCAGCAGTTGGCCGGTCCCCGCGAGCTGCACCAGCATCAGCGGCAGCAGCGCGGCGAGGGTGACCAGGCACGCGGCGATGCGTACCGCGCGTCCCGGCATCCGGCGTGCGAGCGCGTCGCCCATGGTGAACCGGCCCGCGTTGCGCAGGGGTTCGGCCAGCAGGAACATCAGCAGCATCAGCGACAGGGCGGTGCTCAGGGCGAGGACGATGCCGTCGTAGCCGTAAAGAGCGATGACCCCGCCGGTGCCGAGGACGGTCGCGGCGGAGATGTAGTCGCCCGCGATCGCGAGGCCGTTGCGCATGGCGGACAGGGAGCTGTAGCCGGTGTAGAACTCGTCGAGGTCGTCGCCGTCCGGGCCGGTCATCACGCACAGCAGGAGGGTGAGGGTGGCGACGGCGGAGAACGCCACCAGGCTCATCGCCTGCGCGGAGTCGCTGAAGCCGGTCACCGGGCGCCCGCCCCTCGCCTGGCGTCCACCTCGGACTCCTTGCGGATGCGGTCCGCGAGCGGGTCGACGTAGCGGCGCGCGGTGTGCTCGTACACCGCGATCGCCAGCCCGGTGACGGGGAGTTGGAGCAGGGCGAGGAGCAGCCCGGTGGGCAGTCCGTCGGTGACGCTGCTCGCCATGAAGGACGGGGCGTACGCGGACAGCACCAGGAAGAGCGTGAAGTACCCGAGCGCGGTGAACGTGGCGGTGCGCCGCTGCCGGCGATACGCGCCGCGCAGCACCCGCAGATCGCTGTGGTGCCCGATCGGGGACCGGTGACGCGGGGCTCGCCTGACCGGTTCGACCGGTTCGGGCGGCTGCCAGGGGTAGGTGGGCGACATCCCGGTGCTCCTTGGACGGGTGAGCGGAGCCCCGTACGTTACTCACCGGTTCGGAGTTGTACACCCCTTTCACCAAACTGATCGGTCGGTATGCGCTTACTTATCCGACCTGCGGTGTTACCCGCGTTAACGCAGACTTTTGGTCTGTGCCGTCAAACAGGGAGCCCGGTAGCCGTTGTTGAGTCATCATGAACTCACTCTCTGTGGTGCGCGGTGAGCAAGGGGGAGGCCACATGAGTGAGACGTCGTCTGCGCGGGTGTTCATCTCGTACGCCCATGACGATCAGAAACACGTGGACCGGGTCCGGGACTTCTGGCGCTTCCTGCGGTCCTGCGGAATCGACGCCGAACTGGATCTGCCCGCCAATGAACGGCGTCAGGACTGGTCCCTGTGGATGCTGCGCGGCATCCGTGACAGTCGTTACGCCCTCGTCGTCGCCTCGCCCCAGTACAAGCGGCGCGCAGAGGGCGACGCGGCGGCGGGCGAGGGCATGGGCGTGCAGTGGGAGGCCGGCCTGCTGCGAAGACTCGTCTACGAGGATCCGGCCGGGGCCCTGGGCCGGATCGTTCCCGTCGTCCTGCCCTACGGATCCGCTACCGACCTGCCCGACTGGCTGGGCGGCGCCACCACCACTTACTACCGGGTCGAGGACTTCACCGTTCCCGGCGCGGAGCCGCTGCTGCGGCTGTTGACCGGGCAGCCGTACGAAACTGTGCCGGAGTTGGGGCCGGTGCCCATGCTGGCACCCCGAGAAGAAGCCGCCCGGCAGCCCCTGGAGCTGCCCGCCCCGGTCACGGAGCCCGCTCCGGTCCCGTCCCCGCAACCGCCCCGTGCCACCTTCACGTTCCCTGACCAAAGGGCCCTCGTCGACGCCCTCATGGCCTGTACCGGCATCCACACGCTTGCCGTCCGTAACGAACTGGTGCTGATGATGGGGGAGCACCTCGGCCTGGGCCACGCGTTCCCCGCCCCCGAAAGCCCCGACACCCGCACGCATCTGCGGTCTCTCGTCCGCGCCGTCAGCCGCACCCTGACCCGCGACGCGGCCTTGAAGGCCCTGTTCGTGGCACTTGAGGAGATCGCCCCGGACGATGTGGGCACAGCCGGCGTGCGGGCGGTGCTGGTCGGCGCCGGGCTGGACCTCGGGGAGGAGTGAAGTGGGCCGCCGACGCCCGTGGTCGCGCCGGGCAGGTGCTTGGATGCCCGGTCACTCGTGGCGGGACGACCGACTGTTGGCGGCCATCCTGGCCGACATCCCGGGACTCCAGACGCGCCAGAGCCGTCTGGACCTCGTCTACGACGTCGGACCCAAGCTGAGGGACGTCGTACGGGAGCACGGCCGGCCCCGTGACCATCTCAGGGAGGTCGTCCGCACCAGCCGCCGCACCAGGACCCTGCCCGAGCTGCGGGACGTGCTGCTGGAGGCCGAGCCGCAGGATGTCGGCGCCCACTGGTTCGCGCTCGCGGTCACCGTCCTCACCGCTTCCGGCCCGCTGCCCGCCGGGTACATGCTCCATCTCATTCACGAACTGAGGGAATTACCACCGGAGTTCGGCATGAGCACCGTCGATCGGTACAAGGCCGAGCGGCGCAGAGCGGGCCGCCCGCTGGACGCCGACGGTCTCCCCGTCGCACTGTCGGGGCTTTACGACGCCCAGGAGGACCCCGCCGAACCCGGCGGCCCCCTGACCCGGATGACGCACTTCCTCGGACTGCTCGCGGAGGAGGCGCGGGCCCATGAACAGGGCGAACGCTTGGCCGGGTTGCTCGCTCGTGTCCCGGGCCGGCGTGGCGCCGCCGCCGGTCCTTCCCCCGGGGAGGCGCTCCCGGAGCCGGAGGGCCGCGAGTGCCAGGTCATCATCCAGATACGGGTTCAGGAGGCGGGCCCGCCGGTCGAGGCGCACATGCCGTTCACACGGCGCAGCTACTTCCTCCGCGGCTTCCGCTACGACCGCACGGGCGCCGACGAGCCGCGGTTCCACCGAGCCACGGACCCCACCGAGGTCTTTCCGGGAGCCGAACTGGACCTTCGAGGACGGGAGTTCCTGCTCACCTGGCACCAACAGGCGGGTTCCGGCGCGGGCGGTGTCACGCGCTACGAGTTCCTGCTCCCCGACGAACTGCTCGGCCACCCCGTCGAGCTGTGGCCGGGAGGTCCCGCCGGGGTTCCGCTGAGCCATGGCTGCCAGGTCGTCGTACGGTCCCTGACACGCTACGACGACAGCTCGATCCATCATCAGTGGGCCCGCCGTTGGGACGCGCTCGACCGTGACTGCGAGCCCGGCGACGCGCTGGAGCGCATCGGATGGATGGGCCCCGACACCGTGAACTCCAAGGACACAGGCTGGAGTTGTCCGCCCGGCCGGTACCCGCCGCTGCGGCTGACCGACGCCGCGCAGGTGGAGGACTGGCTGCGCGACCACAAGGATCTGACCTGCCTGGGACTGGGTGCCCCGTACGAACTGCACGACCCCCTCATGCGGGAGGCCGTTCGTGACGCCCTGATGTACGACGGCATCCCCGTCGTCGTCTGGCGGCGTGACGCGGGCGACCCCCGGCTGCTGCTGGACGCACTGCGCCACGGCTGTCCGCCTGCTCTGCTCGCCGAGCTGCCCGAGAGCGTCCGTGGGGCGCGACAACAGCGCCGCCGTGACCCGCTGAGCGTGGGCAGTCACATCAGCCTGCTCTGGGACGACCCGTCATGCGTCTTCAGGAACCAGAACAGCCAGATGCCCGGCACCCGCGGGGCCGGAACCGGTGAAGGAGCAGCATGACCGAGCCGCAGGACTGGTGGGTCTACCGGGGTACCGGCACCCCGCACGAGGGCATCCACCGACTGCCCGAGGCGCCTCCCTGGCGCGCCTTCCGACATGCGGGCGGGATCCCCGGTGATCTCCCCGAACCACCGCCCGCCCCTGACGACGACGCCGTTCAGCGCCACCTGGGCCGACGGGGCCAGGGCGCCGCCTACCAGGCAGGCGAACGCGAGATCCACCTTGTCAATCTCGCCCTCCACCTGCGCCGCCCCCTGCTCCTCACCGGCAAGCCAGGCACGGGTAAGTCCACGCTGGCCTACGCGGTCGCGCACGAACTGGACCTGGGGCCGGTGCTGCGCTGGCCGATCACCAGCAGGTCGACCCTCAAGGACGGGCTGTACGAGTACGACGCCGTGGGCCGCCTCTACGACGCCGGACTGCGCAACGCTGGACTGCGGGGCGACCTCGGCGGCCCGGTAGCCGAACCGCCCGACATCGGCCAGTACATGTGGCTCGGCCCGCTGGGCACCGCACTGCTGCCCTGGCGGCGCCCGCGGGTCCTGCTGATCGACGAGATCGACAAGAGCGACATGGACTTCCCCAACGATCTGCTGAACGTCTTCGAGGAAGGCGAGTTCGTCATCCCCGAACTGGCCCGGCTGGGAAGCGGGGCACAGCGGGTGATGACCGCCGATCGCCGACCGGTCGAGGTCGTCGGAGGCGAAGTGGCCTGCGCGGAGTTCCCGTTCGTGGTGCTGACCAGCAACGAGGAGCGAGAGTTCCCGATGGCCTTCCTGCGCCGCTGCATCCGCCTGGAGATCGGCACCCCGGACCCGAAGCGACTGGCCGGCATGGTCGCGGCCCATCTCGGCGGGACGGACACCGCGGTCGGGCCGCGGTCCGAGCTGATCGCCGAATTCCTCACCCGGCAGCGGGAGATGGGAGCGCTGGCCAACGACCAACTGCTCAACGCGCTCCTGATGGCGGAGCGTGGGCTGTGGGACGGGGAGACGGGGCGGGAGCTGGTGCGGGACCACCTGCTGCGGCCATTGGACCGGGGGTGATGGGGCGGTGGCGGGGGCCTTGGGCGTCCGCCGGGTACGTGAGGGCGCGAGGCTCCTCAGACGCTTCGCCGGCCGGGCCGCACCCGGGTCCACGGTCGACCGTCCCGGACGCCGTCCTGCGCGAGGAACTCGCCCGGCTGCTGAACCCGGACGGCCGCCCGGACGCGGGCGACGCCCTCGACGTCCTGTGGATCGCCCGGCTCAGCGGTCTAGGCCCCCTGGACTGGGCCCGGATCGGTGACGGCACCGACCCGACGACCGGCGCGCAGGGCTCTGGTCCGCTGCCGGCTCCCCCGCCCGTGCCCCACCCCACTCACGACACCGGTCCGCGGCCCCCCTCGGCCCGCCTGCACCTGCCCGGAGGCACCGGCACGGCACCGCCGCGTCCCGGCGGCGCGCACGCCGTCCGCGTGACCCAGCCGCACGCCCTCCCCGACGCCCTGCCCCTGGCCCGCGCCCTGCGCCCGCTGCGCCAGACGGTCTCCTCCGCTCGTACCCGGGTCCTCGACGTGGAGGCCACGGCCGCCACCTCAGGCGACACCGGGCTACTCCTTCCGGTCCTGCGCCCGGCGAGCGAACTCCGTTTCTCCGTCGACCTGTTGATCGACACGGGTACGACGATGGGGGTCTGGCACCGACTCGCGGACGAACTGGGTACCCTCCTCACCCGGCACGGCGCCTTCGCCGACGTACGTGCCTGGGCGCTGCACACGGACAAGCCGGAGCCGCGCCTGTCGCCCTTCCGGCGAGGTACGCGGGCCGTGTCACCGACGCGCCGCTGGCGCGAAGTCCTGGCCGACCCCACCGGCCGCAGGGCCGTCCTGGTCCTGACGGACGGGGTGAGCCCGGCCTGGTACGGCACCGAACTGCCCGGAACTCTCGCCGAATGGTCCCGGGAGCGCCCCGTGGCCGCGCTCCAAGTGCTGCCCAGCCGTCTGTGGCATCGGACCGCCCTGCGTACCTCGGCGGTCCGGGCCCGCGGTACGGAAGTGGCCCGCGCGACGATCGAGGTCAGTTCCTCCGGACCCCTGCCGGGCATCGCCCGAGGGCGCGCGGGAGCGGCCGACCGGGCCCGGATCAGCTGGCTGCCGGTGCTGGAGCTCTCCGGCCCCTGGCTCGATCCGTGGGCACGCCTGGTCGCGGGCCGGGCCACGGACTGGACCCCGCTGCTGGCTAACCCGCTCACCGTGGCCGACCGTCCCGGCCCGGCGGTCGACCAGCAGGACGACCGGACCACCCCGGCCGCGTGGATCGAGCGCTTCGAGGAGGGCTACTCCCCGGAAGCCTTCCGCCTTCTGCGCCTCCTCGCGGCGGCCCCGCTCAGCCTGCCCGTGATGCGGCTGGTCCAGCAGACGATGCTGCCGTCGTCGACCCCCATGCACCTGGCAGAGATCTTCCTCTCCGGCCTCCTGGTCCGCCGCTCACCGGCCCGCCCGGGAGAGGATCCGGACACGGTCCTGTACGACTTCCGGGACGGTGTCCGCGAGGCGCTGCTGGACCGCCTGACGCGCACGGAGTCGCTGCGGGTGCTTCGGGAGGTGATGGCGGGCGTCAGCGAACGGGTGTCCCGGACGCTGGGTGGAGTGACGGACTTCGCGGCGCTGTTGACGGCCGCCGGGGCGGAGGGCGGCCTGGACGGTGTCGAACTGCCTGCGGAGAGCCGGGCGTTCGCGGAGGTGGCGTTGGCGGTGATCGGCGGGGCGGGCGGTGACTACGCGGCGTTGGCGGCGCGGCTGGGCGTTGGTGGCGCGGGCCAGGTGCTGGTGCCGGATCAGGACGACGCCGAGGAGGTCGAGGCGGGGTGGCGGAGCCGTCGAGGGTGGTCGCTTCCATGGCGGCGACGGCGTGACGTCGGCTCTGACGGGGACGAGGGTTCTGACGGGGACGTCGGCTCTGACGGGGACGAGGGCTCTTCGGCGGGGGCGTCGAACAAGGTCCCCCCGCTTCCGGATCACTACGTCCCGCGGTCGGAGACCGGTCGTGTCCTGGAGGTACTGCGCAGGGGCAGCCGCTCGCGCGGAAGCGGTTCCAGGGGTCCGAGCATCGTCGTGCTGACGGGGCATCCCGGCGCCGGGAAGACCACGCTGGCCATCGCCTGCGCACGGGAACTGGCCATGGACTTCACAACCGTCCGATGGGTCAGAGGGCACAGCCGCGAGGTCCTGGAGGAGGATCTCGTCAGATACGCCCGCGACCTGGGCGTCATCCGCCACGGCGAGGTGGTCGACGTGGACTCTCTCATGGCGGACGTCTACGCCCACTTCGCGAGCGATCCCGACCTGCTGCTGGTCCTCGATGGAGCAACGGCGGAAGTTCTCGCTTTCGTGGATCGGCTGCCGCTGGTGGCGGATGCGTACGGCAGCATGCTGGTGACCTGCTCCGTGCGCGCGGAGAGGGTGGTCATGCCTCACGAGCACCTTGAGCTGGACGACTTCACCTGGGACGAGGCAGTGCGGTACGTCCGGCTTTCGCTCGGTCCCCGGGGGCGGTTCTGGGAAAAGGACTCCGAGCCGGCCGAGTTGGTCGAGGTGACGGGAACGAACCCGGGTGCGCTTGCGCATGCCGTGTCAGTGATCAAGACGAAGGACATGTCGGTCCGCTTCAGGATCATGCGGACGCTGGCGAGCAGTGAGGGGATCAGACGGATTGAACCGTCGCTCGTGTGGATCACCCGAGACGGCCGGTTCATCGGAACCGGGGTCGTCGTGGGAACCAACACGGTCGTGACCGGCGTCGTCGACCCGGCCCCGGGGGTACTGCGCGTTCATCGACTCCTCGGTCGAGGTCTTGACGTGACTCGGGTGCAGGAATTCGGTCCGGCGGGGCTGGCCCTGCTGAGTCTTTCTGAAGAACTGTCCCGGGAAGCGGTGGCTGTCGTGGCCGACGACAGCCGGCCCTTCGCCGCGCTCTGGTTCCGGAACGCGGGAGCCTTGGGAACACCGGGCCTCCAGCTCCGATCCGTCTCACGGGAGCTGAACGACGTCGTTCCGGGAGCGGTGCTGATCGACGAGGACGGACGGCTCTGCGCCCTTGTGCGGGAGACTCCCACCGGCATGAAGGCGTGGCGGATCCATCCTGCGCCGGGTTTCACGCAACCGGGTCCCACGCCGCCGGTCTTCTATCTGAGTTATGCCCGTAGGCCGTCCGTCGGATCCCGCCAGCGCGACCTGGAGTCGCGGTTCTTCAGGGACCTGAGCAGGAGCGTCTCGGAGATCACCGGTTCTGAACCATCGACCACGGGCTTCAACGACAGGGCGATTCCCCCGGGGGCGAGTTGGGAGGAGGAGCTGAGGCGGGCACTGGCCGAGGCCCAGGTGCTCGTCCCCCTCTATTCGCCCAGCTACTTCAAGAGCGAATGGTGCGGCAGGGAATTCGACGCTTTCCACCGGCGAATGGAGTGGGGCGCCTCCCTCGACGGTCGGGCGGTGTCGGCCATCGTGCCCGTGATCTGGCTCCCCACGGATGAGGAACAACTGCCGTTGGCGGCACGGAGCATCCAGTACTCGTCGGCGTCCCTCAGCCGGAGGTACATCCAGGAGGGACTGAGCGGCCTGTTGGAAACCGGCGACCGTCGTGAGTACGAGGACGTGGTCCAGCGAATCGCCGAGACCGTTGTGGGAGTGGCCCGACAGGCCCGGCTGAGGCCCTGCGACCCCAGCGACTTGGCGGACCTGCGCAACGCCTTCGACGACGATCAGCTGTGACGCACGTCGGCGACGAACGCGGACCAGGCGGGAGCGGAGAAGACGATCGCCGGGCCCGTGGGGAGCTTGCTGTCGCGGACGGGGACGAACGGGTGGGCGGTGTCGGTCACTTCGAGGCAGTCGCCGCTGCTTCCGCCGCTGTAGCTGGACTTTCGCCACGAGATCAGGGCAGAGGCGTCAGGGATGCTGTGCTCGTTGCGCTTCATGCTCGTAATCCTCTGCGACCGACCTGATCAATACCAGGGACTTACGGTGCGACAAGGCGTCGCCCAGCGCATGATCGTAGGACACCTGGCACTCCCGGACCACGGACGGGAGTTCCAGGATCCGGCCGGACTTGAGGCCTTCCGCGTAGGCGATGGGCGGCAGGTCCTCGAACCACATCAGCGAGACGAAGCCTTCCATGAGGGCGTGGTAGCCGACGGAGAAGGGCAGCACATGGACCCGGATGCGGTTGCCCTCGCCCAGGGTCGCGATGTGCCGGAGCTGCTCGCACATCACCTCTGGACCGCCGATCGGTCGCCGTAGCACCGCCTCGTCGAGCAGGATCCACACCTTCGGTGAGTGGAAGTCGTCGAGGATGCTGGCGCGTTCGAGGCGCGTGACGAGGAGCTCGTCACGTTCGTCGGCGCTCTTGGGCGAGGCGCCCGAACTGAGCACCTCGCGCGCGTAGGCCGGAGTCTGAAGGATGCCGGGCACCAACTTGGGGGCGTACTCCCGGATCTCCGTCGCCCTCCCCTCGAACTCCAGCGCCTCCGCGAAGTGTTCCGCCACCTTCCTGCCGTCCAGGGCAGGCAGGAAGTTCTCGAAGAAGCCGCCCGTCTCCAGCACCTGATCCAGCCGCCGCGCGTCCTCCACGTCCGGCCTCCGCCGCCCCGCCTCGATGTGCGCGATGTGCGTGCGCGACATCACGGCACGCACGCTCAGCTCCTCCTGCGTGAGTCCGGCCGCCTCCCGGCGTCGTTTCAGCTCGGCGCCGTACTGCTGCCTCGTCAGCGGATTGTCCTCGATCGCCACCGATCAACTCCCCCTCGTGCGGACCCCATTGTCACGCTCGGCTACCTTCCGAGCGTACCCAGCGTCGCGTCACTCTGTGCATGCATCAGTACAGAAAGTGAAAGGCGATGGTGTGGACCTCACGAAAGAGCAGGAAGAGGGCATGGCGGGGGCCCAGATCACCCTCCAGGTCTCGCGGGACGGGGGTCGCACCTGGGGACCCACCGTGACGTATCAGCCGTCCAGGAGGGACGCTCCGATCGATCTGGCCGGCCGTTTCCCGCCGTGCCGGTGTCCGAGGTGCACGCGCGCGTAGGCTCACCGCTCCTCGATCACCGGAAACCTCCGTGGCGCCAGCAGCAACAGCGCCACGAACGCCAGGGCCGCCGCGCACCCCGCCCCCACGTACACCATGTGCACCGCGTCCGCGATCGCCGCGCGGGTCGCCTCCGGGGCCGTACCGGCGTCCAACGCGCGCGTGACGGAGTCGAGGTCGCTCGCGCCGCCCAGGCGGTCCGCCAGCACGCTGTTGGCGACCGCACCGAAGACCGCCGCGCCGACCGTCTGGCCGGTCTGGCGGCAGAAGAGGACGGACGCGGTCGTCGTGCCGCGTTCCGTCCAGCCGACCGTCGACTGGACCCCGACGATCAGGGGGAGTTGGAACAGGCCCAGCGCGGCGCCCAGGAGCAGCATCAGGAGGGTCGGCTGCCAGGCCGCGCCCGGGTAGGGCAGGAAGGGGAACGCGAAGAGGATCACGGCCGCCGCGCCGATGCCCAGCATCGCCGTGTTGCGGAAGCCGATGCGCCGGTACACGTGCTGGCTGAGCGCCGCGGAGACCGGCCAGCTCAACGTCCATACGGACAGCACGAATCCGGCGGCGACCGGGGTGAGACCGAGCACGGACTGGGCGTACGTCGGCAGGAAGACCGTGGGGGCGACCATGAGCAGGCCCAGCGCGCCGAGCGCCAGGTTCACCGCGGCGATCGTGCGGCGGCGCCACACCCAGCCGGGGATGATCGGCTCGGCCGCCCGGCGTTCGACCAGGACCACGGCGGCCACCAAAGCAAGTCCCGTGCCGAACAGGGCCAGTGACGGCCACGACAGCCACGCCCACGCCACCCCGCCCTGCACGAGCGCCGTCAACAGCACGCCCCCGCAGGCGAACACCGCGAGCGCGCCCGCCCAGTCGACACGCGCGCGCGTGGAGCGCGCTTCCCGGACCGGCTCGTGCAGGTGGCGGGCGACCAGCCACAGCGCGGCCGCGCCGATCGGCAGGTTGACCAGGAAGATCCACCGCCAGTCCGCGTACGCGGCCAGAACCCCGCCGATCCCCGGGCCCGCGACCGCCGCCACCGCCCACACCGTGGACAGCTTGGCCTGGATCCTCGGGCGCTCCTCCAGCGGGTACAGGTCGGCGGCGAGCGTCTGGACCGTGCCCTGAAGCGCGCCGCCGCCGAGGCCCTGCACGATCCGGAACGCGATCAGCGCGCCCATGTTCCAGGCCACCGCGCACAGCAGGGAGCCGAGCAGGAACAGCGCCGAGCCCGCGATCAGCACCGGCTTGCGCCCGAAGGTGTCGGAGAGCTTGCCGTACAGGGGCAGCGTCACCGTCACGGCCAGCAGATAGCCGGAGAACAGCCAGGAGAAGACCGAGAAGCCGCCCAGGTCGCCGACGATCTGCGGGACCGCCGTGGAGACGATGGTGGCGTCCAGGGCCGCCAGTGCCATCGCGAGCATCAGGGCCGCTACGACAGCCCCGCGCCGGTTCGTGGAGACGCGCCGCCCGGACTCCCGTATCGCCGGCTTGGTGTCGTCCACGCGATTCCTTCCCCCTGCATCTATCTGCCGGCGACCACTCTCCCACTTGACCCTCACGCGGCGGCAGGGTGCAGCCTCTGTGGACCGGAGGGTGGAGCCGACCCCTAGATCGCCTCCACCTGCCGGTGGACTGCCCCTAGGGGTATCTCCGTACTACGGCTGGGGGCGGGTTCGTACCGCCGGAGGAGGAGACGGGCCACGGTCCGTCCTTAACCTGGCTTTACGCCGTTGGGGAGCGGCAGGGGGAGGTCGACCGGATCCGCGGGGGTGGGGTTTTCCCCCGTAGAAGAGGGTGCTGAGCACCAGCGCGGCGGACCCTCTCGCGGGACCAGACTGAACGCCGTACCCGAGCAATCGAACCGATCGCCCCAGCGGTCGGCTGTTCATCCAATGACCGACATAGGAGACATACCGTGACATCGGCTGTGACCATCACCAGGCACGGGGGCACTGGCGGGCGTACGGCCGTTGCCGCGCGGGCGCGGCAGGTCGTCAAGGCGTACGGGTCCGGCGAGACCCGCGTCGTCGCCCTCGACCATGTGGACGTGGACATCGCGCGAGGACAGTTCACCGCGATCATGGGCCCCTCGGGGTCCGGCAAGTCCACCCTCATGCACTGCCTCGCCGGACTCGACACCGTGACGAGCGGTCAGATCTATCTGGACGACACCGAGATCACCGGCCTGAAGGACAAGAAGCTCACGCAGCTGCGCCGGGACCGGGTCGGGTTCATCTTCCAGGCGTTCAACCTGCTTCCGACGCTCAACGCGCTCGAGAACATCACGCTGCCCATGGACATCGCGGGCCGTAAGCCCGACAAGCAGTGGCTCGCCAGGGTCGTCGACACCGTGGGGCTCGCACAGAGGCTCAAGCACCGGCCCACCCAGCTCTCCGGCGGACAGCAGCAGCGCGTCGCCGTGGCCCGCGCCCTGGCCGCCCGGCCCGAGATCATCTTCGGTGACGAGCCGACCGGAAATCTCGACTCGCGCGCGGGCGCCGAGGTTCTGGGCTTCCTGCGCAAGTCCGTCGACGAGCTCGGGCAGACCATCGTGATCGTCACGCACGACCCGGTGGCCGCCTCGTACTCGGACCGGGTGCTGTACCTCGCCGACGGCCGGATCGTCGACGAGATGTACAAGCCGACCGCCGAGGCCGTCCTGGACCGCATGAAGGACTTCGACGCCCGGGGGCGCACGTCATGACCGTCATGAAGACCTCGATGCGCAACTTCTTCGCGCACAAGGGACGCATGGCCCTGTCGGCCGTCGCCGTCCTGCTGTCGGTCGCCTTCGTCTGCGGGACGCTGGTGTTCACCGACACCATGAACACCACCTTCGACAAGCTCTTCGCGGCCACGTCCTCGGACGTGACGGTGAGCGCCAAGGGCGCCTCCGACAGCGGCGAGACCACCTCGGACAACGGCAAGCCGCCGGTCATGCCGGCCTCCGTGCTGACCAAGGTGCGCGAGGCGCAGGGCGTGAAGTCGGCGGAGGGGACCGTCTTCTCGACCTCGGTGACCGTGGTGGACGCCGACAAGGACAGCCTCTCGCCGTCCGGCGGCGGCCCGACCATCGTCGGCAGCTGGAACGGCAACGACGCCCGCACCATGAAGATCACCTCCGGTACGGCGCCGAAGAACTCCGGCCAGGTCATGGTCGACAAGGACACCGTCGACAAGCACCACCTGAAGCTCGGTGACGAGATCGGTGTGATCAGCGCCGTCGGCACGCACACCGCGAAGATCTCCGGAGTCGCCGAGTTCCAGGTCACCAACCCCGGTGCGGCGATCTTCTACCTGGACACGAAGACCGCCCAGGAGGCGCTGGTCGGCGCGACGGGCGTCTTCACGAACGTCAACGTCACGGCCGCCTCCGGTGTCACCGACACCCAGCTGAAGACGAACGTCGCGGCCGAGGTGGGCGGCGGCTACAAGGTGCAGACGGCCAAGGAGACCGCCGACGCCAACCAGAAGGACGTCGAGGGCTTCATGAACGTCATGAAGTACGCGATGCTCGGCTTCGCCGGGATCGCCTTCCTCGTCGGCATCTTCCTGATCATCAACACCTTCTCGATGCTCGTCGCGCAGCGCACCCGCGAGATCGGCCTCATGCGGGCGATCGGGTCCTCGCGCAAGCAGGTCAACCGGTCCGTGCTGGCCGAGGCGCTCCTCCTGGGCGTGTTCGGGTCGGTGCTCGGGGTCGGCGCGGGCGTCGGGCTCGCGATCGGGCTGATGAAGCTCATGGGCTCCATGGGCATGAACCTGTCGACCAGCGATCTGACCGTCGCCTGGACGACCCCGGTGGTCGGCCTGCTGCTCGGCGTGGTCGTCACCGTCCTCGCCGCCTGGCTGCCGGCCCGCCGCGCGGGCAAGGTCTCGCCGATGGCCGCCCTGCGCGACGCCGGTGCCCCCGCCGACGCCAAGGCGGGCCGCATACGGGCCCTGGTGGGCACCGTCCTGACCGGCGGCGGCGCCTACGCCCTCTACCTCGCCGCCGAGGCCGACAAGGCCAAGGAGGGCTCCTCGTGGCTCGGCCTCGGCGTGGTGCTCTCCCTGATCGGCTTCGTCGTGATCGGCCCGCTCCTCGCCGGTGGCGTGGTGCGCGTCCTGGGCGCGGTCGTCCTCAGGGTGTTCGGTCCGGTGGGCCGCATGGCCGAGCGCAACGCCCTGCGCAACCCGCGCCGTACGGGAGCGACCGGCGCCGCCCTGATGATCGGCCTCGCGCTGGTCGCCTGTCTGTCGGTCGTCAGCTCGTCCATGGTCGCCTCGGCCACGGACCAGCTCGACAAGACGGTCGG
Organism: Streptomyces sp. NPDC048420; assembly: GCF_040651535.1. Lineage (NCBI taxonomy): Bacteria > Bacillati > Actinomycetota > Actinomycetes > Kitasatosporales > Streptomycetaceae > Streptomyces > Streptomyces sp. NPDC048420. Next base: position 78,516 of record NZ_JBEZKG010000025.1, on the reverse strand, counting down.
CACGGACTTCATCATCCAGTCCGACAGCGGGCAGCTGATCACCCCGGCGGCTGTGAAGGCCGTCAAGGACACGCCGGGTCTTGAGCGGGTCACCGAGTACAAGATCACGGAGGCCGACTACACGACCCCCGACGGCAAGACGCTCAAGAACACCGACATCACTGCGGCCGACCCGACGTACGCGACCGACCTGCAGACCAAGACGGTCGCCGGAAAGCTTGCCGACGCCTACCAGCCCGACTCGATGTCCGTGCACGAGAGGTTCGCCAAGGAGCACGGCATCCGCCTGGGCTCGAAGATCAAGGTGGCGTTCGACGACGGTGCCACCGCGAACCTGACGGTGCGGGCCATCACCAGCAGCGACGGAATCATCGACGCGGGCTCCAAGTACATCTCCATCGCCACGCTCGCCAAGTACGTGCCGGCCGACAAGATGCCCCTCGACCAGCTCGTCTTCGCCTCGGCGAAGGAGGGGCAGACGGACGCCGCGTACAAGTCCCTGAAGTCGGCGCTGCACGACTACCCGCAGTACACCGTGCGCGACCAGAGCGACTACAAGGAAGCCCTCAAGGACCAGATCGGGCAGCTCCTGAACATGATCTACGGCCTTCTGGCCCTCGCGATCATCGTCGCGATCCTGGGTGTCGTGAACACCCTGGCGCTCTCGGTGGTCGAGCGGACCCGGGAGATCGGCCTGATGCGGGCGATCGGCCTCTCGCGGCGCCAGCTGCGGCGGATGATCCGCATGGAGTCGGTGGTCATCGCCCTCTTCGGGGCACTGCTCGGCCTGGGCCTCGGCATGGGCTGGGGCGCGACCGCCCAGAAGCTCCTCGCCCTGGAGGGCCTGAAGGTCCTGGAGATCCCCTGGCCGACGATCGCGGCGGTCTTCGTCGGATCGGCCTTCGTGGGCCTGTTCGCCGCCTTGATCCCGGCGTTCCGGGCGGGCCGGATGAACGTCCTGAAGGCGATCGCGACCGAGTAGCCACCCTGGGGACGGGGGAAACGCCCGGCGCCGAGAAGTCACGGGGGACTTCTCGGCGCCGGGTTCGTGCTTTTCAGTCCGTCTGGGGGCACCCCCTCTGGGGGCGCAGCCCCAGGAACGGGGTCGAAGGGGCAGCGCCCCTGGGGATGGGACGGGTAGGGGCGGCGGGGGCGAGAAAACCGCGGGCCCGCCCCCGCACCCGTTCCGTGGAAACGGAGCCTGTGGAAAACGGACCCGGCGGAAAACCGGCGTTATCCACAGCCCCCGCACCGGCCGCCGCCGCGTCGTACGCTGGAGACCCCCCGGCCGGTCACCGCGTCGGGCCCTTCGCGTTGCCCACCCCCCAGACACCCCCCGGACGGAAGCCGCCAGAATGAGCCTGCACGGTCTGCTCGACGCCGTCGTCAAGGACCCCGCCCTCGCGGAAGCGATCGCGGCCGCCCAGGACAGCAACCGGATGCACGTCGACCTGGTCGGTCCCCCGGCTGCCCGCCCCTTCGCGGTCGCCGCCCTCGCGCGCGAGGCGGGCCGGCCGGTGCTCGCGGTGACGGCGACCGGCCGGGAGGCGGAGGACCTGGCCGCGGCCCTGCGCTCCCTGCTCCCGCCGGAGGGGGTCGTGGAGTACCCGTCCTGGGAGACCCTCCCGCACGAGCGCCTCAGCCCCCGCAGCGACACCGTCGGCCGCCGTCTGGCCGTCCTGCGGCGCCTGGCCCACCCCCGACCCGACGACCCCGAGACCGGCCCGGTCTCCGTGGTCGTCGCGCCCGTACGCTCCGTGCTCCAGCCGCAGGTCAAGGGCCTCGGCGACCTGGAACCGGTCGCCCTGCGGACGGGACAGACCGCCGACCTGAACACCATCGTGGAGGCCCTCGCCGCGGCCGCCTACGCGCGTGTGGAACTCGTCGAGAAGCGCGGCGAGTTCGCCGTTCGGGGCGGCATCCTGGACGTCTTCCCGCCCACCGAGGAACACCCCCTGCGCGTCGAGTTCTGGGGCGACGACGTCGAGGAGATCCGCTACTTCAAGGTCGCCGACCAGCGCTCCCTGGAGGTCGCCGAACACGGCCTGTGGGCCCCGCCCTGCCGGGAACTGCTCCTGACGGACGACGTACGGTCACGCGCGCGTGCCCTCGCCGAGCAGCACCCCGAGCTGGGCGAGCTGCTGGGCAGGATCGCCGAGGGGATCGCCGTGGAGGGCATGGAGTCCCTGGCGCCGGTGCTCGTCGACGACATGGAGCTCCTGATCGACGTCCTGCCCAAGGGCGCCATGGCCGTCGTATGCGATCCGGAGCGGGTACGCACGCGTGCGTCCGATCTCGTCGCGACCTCGCAGGAGTTCCTCCAGGCCTCCTGGGCGGCCACCGCGGGCGGCGGCGAGGCGCCCATCGACGTCGGCGCGGCCTCCCTGTGGTCCATCGCCGACGTCCGGGACCGCGCGCGCGAACTGGACATGATGTGGTGGTCGGTGTCGCCGTTCGCCGCGGATCTCGAACTGGAGGCGGACACCCTCAAGCTCGGCATGCACGCGCCCGAGACCTACCGCGGCGACACCGCCAAGGCCCTCGCCGACACCAAGGGCTGGCTCGCCGACGGCTGGCGCGCGGTCTTCGTGACCGAGGCCCACGGACCGGCCGCCCGTACCGTCGAGGTGCTGGGCGGCGAGGGCGTCGCGGCCCGCCTCGACTCCGACCTCGGGGAGATCTCCCCGTCCGTCGTGCACGTGGCGTGCGGCTCGATCGAGTACGGCTTCGTCGACCCGTCGCTCAGACTCGCCGTCCTGACCGAGACCGACCTGACCGGGCAGAAGGCGGCCGGCAAGGACGGCGCCCGGATGCCCGCCAGGCGCCGCAAGACGATCGACCCGCTCACCCTGGAGACGGGCGACTACATCGTCCACGAACAGCACGGCGTCGGCCGCTACATCGAGATGGTCCAGCGGACCGTGCAGGGCGCCACGCGTGAGTACCTCGTCGTCGAGTACGCCCCCGCCAAGCGCGGCCAGCCCGGCGACCGCCTCTACATCCCCACCGACCAGCTGGAACAGATCACCAAGTACGTCGGTGGCGAGGCGCCCACCCTGCACCGGCTCGGCGGCGCCGACTGGACCAAGACCAAGGCGCGCGCGAAGAAGGCCGTCAAGGAGATCGCCGCCGACCTGATCAAGCTGTACAGCGCGCGGATGGCGGCCCCGGGGCACACCTTCGGACCGGACACCCCGTGGCAGCGCGAGCTGGAGGACGCCTTCCCGTACGCGGAGACCCCCGACCAGCTGACCACCATCGCCGAGGTCAAGGAGGACATGGAGAAGTCGGTTCCCATGGACCGCCTGATCTGCGGCGACGTCGGCTACGGCAAGACGGAGATCGCCGTACGGGCCGCCTTCAAGGCCGTCCAGGACGGCAAGCAGGTCGCGGTCCTCGTCCCGACCACCCTGCTGGTGCAGCAGCACTTCGGGACGTTCTCCGAGCGGTACTCGCAGTTCCCGGTGGTCGTGAAGGCGCTCAGCCGCTTCCAGACGGACACCGAGGCGAAGGCCACCCTGGAGAGCCTGCGCGAGGGCTCCGTGGACGTCGTCATCGGCACCCACCGGCTGTTCTCCTCCGAGACCAAGTTCAAGGACCTCGGGCTGGTCATCGTCGACGAGGAGCAGCGTTTCGGCGTCGAGCACAAGGAGCAGCTGAAGAAGCTGCGGGCCAACGTCGACGTGCTGACCATGTCGGCCACCCCGATCCCGCGCACGCTGGAGATGGCGGTCACCGGCATCCGCGAGATGTCGACGATCACGACGCCCCCGGAGGAGCGCCACCCGGTGCTCACCTTCGTGGGGCCGTACGAGGAGAAGCAGATCGGCGCGGCCATCCGTCGTGAACTGCTGCGCGAGGGCCAGGTCTTCTACATCCACAACCGTGTCGAGTCGATCGACCGGGCGGCCGCGCGTCTGCGGGAGATCGTCCCCGAGGCACGCATCGCGACCGCGCACGGCCAGATGTCGGAGCAGGCGCTGGAGCAGGTCGTCGTCGACTTCTGGGAGAAGAAGTTCGACGTCCTCGTGTCGACCACGATCGTCGAGTCCGGCATCGACATCTCCAACGCGAACACGCTGATCGTGGAGCGCGGCGACAACTTCGGCCTCTCGCAGCTGCACCAGCTGCGCGGCCGGGTCGGCCGTGGCCGCGAGCGCGGCTACGCCTACTTCCTCTACCCCCCGGAGAAGCCGCTGACGGAGACGGCTCACGAGCGGCTCGCGACCATCGCCCAGCACACCGAGATGGGCGCGGGCATGTACGTGGCGATGAAGGACCTGGAGATCCGGGGAGCCGGAAACCTCCTCGGCGGTGAGCAGTCCGGGCACATCGCGGGCGTCGGCTTCGACCTGTACGTCCGCATGGTCGGCGAGGCCGTCGCGGACTACCGGGCCTCCCTGGAGGGCGGTGTCGAGGAGGAGCCGCCGCTGGAGGTCAAGATCGAGCTGCCGGTCGACGCGCACGTCCCGCACGACTACGCGCCGGGCGAGCGGTTGCGTCTGCAGGCCTACCGCGCGATCGCCTCGGTCAACACCGAGGAGGACGTCAAGGCCGTACGCGAGGAACTCGTCGACCGCTACGGCAAGTTGCCCGAGCCGGTCGAGAACCTCCTCCTGGTCGCCGGTCTCCGGATGCTGGCACGCGCGTGTGGCGTCGGCGAGATCGTCCTCCAGGGCACCAACATCCGCTTCGCACCGGTCGAGTTGCGGGAGTCGCAGGAACTGCGTCTCAAGCGGCTGTACCCGGGAACCGTCATCAAGCCGGCTGTGCACCAGGTACTGGTGCCGCGGCCGAAGACGGCGAAGGTGGGGGGGAAGCCGTTGATGGGGCGGGAGTTGCTCGGGTGGACCGGAGAGTTCCTGGCTTCGATCCTGGGCTCGTAGGGCTCGTAGGGCTCGTAGGGTCCGGAGGGTCCGGAGGGTCCGGAGGGTCCGGAGGAATCGCAAGGGGGCGTCGATTCCGGTGTCGTGAGGGCCGTCACCCTTGTGGGTGACGGCCGGTAGCGCCTTTCTTGACACCGGCAGGACCGGCTCCCATGGTTGACGCAACGGCGCCTGCCTGGCGCCCCGTTCATTCCAGGGGGAGGAATGAACAGTGTCGTCTTCGGCAATCTCAGCGTCACTCTCACCGACCGGCGCGGGGCCCGTCTCACGCGCCTGCCGCTGCGCACACCCGACCCCCGGCTCGTACGGCTCCCGCACGGGCCGGGCGTCTCCGCGCCGCCGTTCGTCGTCGGCCGTGAGGAACAGTCGGCCCTCGTCCGCAGGGCGGTCCGGGAACGGGGCGCGGTGGAGTTCACCGGCCCCTGCGGCGCGGGAAAGACCACGCTGCTGAGGAACGCGGCGACCGTCGGTGGATGCTACGTGCGCGTCGCCGGCACCGAACTGGAGGACCTCCTCCAGGACTTGATGCGGCAGTTCTACGTCTATCCCGGACCCGACGGTGTACGGCTGAGCACGGAGCAGTGCGCTCGGGCGCTCGGGTACGTCACCGGAGCCGTCGTACTCGACGACGTGTCCCTCACTCCCGAACAACTCGACTACCTGCGCAGGGTGTTGCCGGGCTGTTCGCTGGTGATCGGGGCAACGACACCGGTGCTCGGCACCCTGGGGACCTCACAGCGGCTGCCGGGGCTGCCGGAAGCGGCGGCGGTGGCTCTGCTCTCGCGCGAGCTGGGCCGCTACATTCCACACCCCGAGATGGCCGCCGTACGACGCCTGGTGGCCGCTGTCGGCGGACAGCCGCTGCAGCTGCGGCAGGCGGGCGCACTGGTTCGGTTCGACGGCCGTTCCTTCGCCGAACTCGCCGCTCGGGCGGAGTCCGACCCGGGGGCGCTGGACGAGCTGAGCATCTCGGCCGTCGGCCCCCAGGCCAAGCGTGCGCTGGCGGTGCTCGCGCTGGTGGGCGGTGCGCTGCTGCCCGGAGCGCTGGTCGCTCAGATGGCCGACATCGCGTATGTCGCCGAGACCCTGGAGTCGCTGTCGGCGCGCGGTCTGGCCGAACAGGCGGAGGACCGCTTCGGGTTGCCGGTCTGCAAGTCCGAGTCCTACCGGACCATCCTGTACCACTACGTCGGACTGGCCTCCGCGCTGCGCTCGTTGGGCGACTGGCTGGCCTCCGGGGACCTCGCTGGACAGGAGGCGCGCGGGGCTGTCGACGCGGCGCTGAGCCTGCTCGGCATCGCGGCCGAGCAGCGCCAGTGGCAGGCGGTCGTCCGGCTGGCGACGGTCGTCGAGCGGGTGCTGTTCGTCCAAGGGCACTGGCAGGCATGGCAGAACACCCTTGCGCAGGGGATCACCGCCGCGCAGGCGGCCGGGGACAGCGCCGCCGAGGCGTACTTCACCCATCAGCAGGGCGTCCAGCACTTCCTCCACGACCGCGTGGAGCATGCCCGACGGCTGTTGCGACGGGCGCTCGACCTCCGTACCCAAGGGGGAGACATGGCGGGCGCGGCGGTCACCCAGGCCAACCTGGCCCTGCTGGAACCGCCTCCGCTGCCGCCGATGCCTCCGGCGCCCCCGACCGTGTCCGGGGCCGCGCACTCCCGGCGGTTGGTGATGGCGGCGGTCGCCGGGGTGGTGGCGGTGCTGGTGGGGGGAACGGCGATCGTGCAGGCGGTCGGTGGGGGAGGGGGTGGCGACGGAGGGAGTGGCGGCGGCTCGTCTTCCGTGGGGTCTTCGGGGGTCGGGGGGACCGACAGCAGTGGCGGTACGACAACGGGTGAGACCACGACGGGCCAGACCACGACAGGGCAGACCACGACAGGGCAGACCACCGGTGAAACCACGACGGGCCAGACCACGACAGGCCGGACGACCGGTGAAACCACGACTGGCCGGACCACGACAGGAAACGGCGGGACGCCCATCACGCTCTCCGGGCCCGTCATCACCCCGGCCGCGCATGACTTCGGGCTGACGCCCACCTACCCGTCCGTGGAGGCGCCGGTGGCGGAATTCCAGATCACCAACCCCAACGACGAGGCCATCGATCTCGGCCGCGCGACCGTCCCCGGCGAGAGCGGTTTCTCGTACGCGGACGGCACCTGCTCGGACCGGTTGGGGGCCAACGAATCCTGCACGGTGTCCGTCGAGTTCGCGCCGAGCCGCACAGGGCCCGGCAGCGATCAGCTCACGATCACGTCCGGAGGGAGGTCGTACACGGCCGGACTGACCGGTACGGGATTCGCGTCGCTCACGGTCCGGACCACCGGGGCGTCCGACCGTACGGTCACGATCACGGACAGTCTGACCGGAGAGGACTGCGCGATGAAGGCCGATCTCGACATCGACAATCCCGACCCGGGCACACCGTGCGTGTTCCAGATCTCGGACAGCGGACAGACGTTGACCGCCTCCATCTCGGACAGCGGTTTCCGCTTCCTGGGATGGTCGGGTGCCTGTGTGAGTGACACCGACTCCTGCGAGCCGGTCCTGAGCCGGAGCGGTGAGGCGACGGTGACCTACGCCGCTCGTCCACCCCGCTGAAGCGGTTCGGAGCCGCTGCTCAGATGCTTCGGAACAACGTGTTCGCCAGGGTCCGGAACACCTCCTCGGGATCCCGGTCGCCGACCGCGCCGTCCAGGTTGTGACCGAGGAGCAGCGTGGCGAAGCCGTGGGCCAGGGACCAGGCGGCGACACCCGCCAGGCGGCTGTCGATGCCGAACTCCTCCGCTCGCACGGCCGCGACCGTGGTGCGCAGGGCGTCGGCGGCGAGGGCGCGGGCCGTGGCCAGTTCGAGGTCGTCGGCGCGCAGCAGCTCGGGCGTGAACATCACCTGGAAGTGGGCCGGTTGCTCGCGGGCGAAGCGCACGTAGCGCACGCCCGCGTCCTTGAGATCCGAGGCCTCGGCGAGGGCGGCCGCGAGCAGCCCGAAGCCTTCGGCGGCGATCGCCGTGAGGAGTCCGGTGCGGTCCTTGAAGTGGTGGGCGGGGGCCGCGTGCGAGACACCGGCGCGGCGGGCGAGGTCGCGCAGGCTCAGCCCGGCGGGGCCGGCGTCGGCGATGACGTCGAGCGCGGCGGTGAGGATCGCCTGGCGGAGGTCGCCGTGGTGGTAGGGGCGGCCGGAGTCAGGCCCCTCGGGCTTCGGGTTCCGGTCGTTCATGTTCCGGGCTTTCGGCTTCTTGGATTCCGCAGGTGCCATGGTCAGCAGCGTACGCCCGAACTAGGCATTGACAAGTTCGGAGGGGCAGGGTAATCTAGTCAGTGTCAAGTTCGGTGTGGGGTGCGATGTGACGGGGGTTGCTCATGACGAGGTACGACGACGGAATCGGTGTGGGTGCTGTGGGAGCTGTGGAGCTGACTCGCGTACGCCAGCTCTGGCACCTTCTGGAGCCCCTGCACGCGGTGCTCTACTACGCGCCGGCGGTCTTCGAAGAGGCCGCGGCGCTCGGGTACGACACGAAGGAGCGCTGGCCGAGCTACTTCCCCCTGCGTGCCGCACCGTTGGGGCCGGTGGGTGCCGAGCGCGTGACCTCCGCCTTCTACAGCTTCAGCCCACGCATGGTCGCCGAGCACATCGACTCCGCGTGGGCGACCGCCGACCCCGCCGCGGTGCTGGCGGCGAGGTCGAGGGGCATCGACCGGGCCTACCGCGCGATATTCGGCGACCGCGTCGACGGCCCCGAGCTGGCGGAGGCCGCCGCCCTCGCCCGGCGGGCCGCGGAATCGGTGAACACCGCGGGCCGCCCACTCGCCGCGGCCAACGCCGAGGTGGAGTGGCCCGAGGCTCCCCACCTCCAGCTGTGGCAGGCGGCGACGATCCTGCGTGAGCACCGCGGTGACGGCCACCTCGCGGCCCTGCTCGTGGCCGGCCTCGACCCGGTCGAGTCGCTGGTCTCCTTCGCCGCGATCGGTGCCGCGTCCGTGGAGCGCTTCGCGAGCCGCGGCTGGAGTGCGGCGGAATGGGAGTCCGCGCGGGAGCGTCTGACGGTGCGTGGCCTGGTCGACGAGAGCGGCGCGGCCACGGACGCAGGCCGCGACCTCCGGCACCGCGTGGAACACCACACCGACCAACTCGCGGCTGCCCCATGGCAGTTGCTCGGTTCGCAGCACACCGCTCGGCTCGCGGACCTGCTCGGCGACTTCTGGGTCGCGGTGCTGTCCTCCGGGCTGCTCCCGTCGGAGACCACGCTGGGCATAGGCAGGGTCTGAGGTGATATTCAGGACGGATGTCAGGCCGACTTCCTCTCGCGGAACAACTGGACGCGTTCCGTTCCGTCCTCGGCCGGAACGAGATACTGACCGAGGTGATGACCAGGACGGCGACGCTTGACCTGCCCGGCTGGTACGTGACGGCAGGCTGCCTGTTCCAGACCGTGTGGAACGTGGTCACCGGCAGACCACCGGCCCAGGGCATCCGTGACTACGACGTCTTCTACTTCGACGCCACCGACCTCTCCTGGGAGGCCGAGGACGCCGTGATCCAGGCGGGGCAGGAGGTCTTCGCCGGCCTGCCGGCCGAGGTGGAGATCCGCAACGAGGCCCGGGTGCACCTCTGGTACGAGCAGAAGTTCGGGGTGCCCTGCCCGCCGTACGACTCCACGGAGTCCGCCATCGACCGCTTCGCCGCGACGACCTGCTGTCTGGGTGTGCGGCTGGAACCCGGCGGCAAGTGGCGCGTCTACGCACCCCACGGGCTGTCCGACGTCTTCAACCTCGTGGTCCGTCCCAACCCGGTGCTCGCCCCGAGGCAGGTCTACGAGGCCAAAGCCGCGCGCTGGAAGGGGGAATGGCCGGAGCTCACCGTGCTGCCGTGGCCGACCTGACCCTTCCGGAGTGCCGAAGCCGCCCGCGGGAGGCAAAGCTCCGCGGACGGCCTCGGTTCAGCGTGTGGTGGGGGAGTCCGCTCGGGCCGTGCCCGGCGGGTCCGGTGTCCTCCGTGGGTCTTCGGTCCTACGGCTGTTCGGGCCTGTCGCGATCCATGCCGAGCGACCTTTCGATCTTCTGCTGTGCGTCGTCGACCTGGCTCTCGTGCTTGTTGCCCGTCCTGTCGTTGACCTTGCGTTCCGCCATGTCGGACATGTCCTTGGTCTTGTCCTGCATCTGGCGGTTGCTCTTGAACCTGTCGAAGATGCCCATCCAGAGCTCCTTCCGGAGGCGACTCAGGAATGACGATACGGCCGCTATGTCCGTGATGCCCAGTCGAGTGGGCGGTGGTCTGGACCTCATGAATGCCGCGGTGCGCCCGCTCGCTACGGTGTGCGCGAGGCCGTACGAGGGAAGGCGCTCCCTGCGGGGGCGGACCGGGTTGCAAGGGGAGGGGCGCACGTGATGCGTCTGAGGGGCGGGGCCGCGGCCGCCGTCGTGCTGGTGTTCGCCGTGGCCGGGTGCAAGGCGGAGACGACCGCGGGGTCCGGAGGACCGGAGGAGACCGGGGGATCGGGTGCGGCCCTCACCGCCGCCGAGTCCCTCACCGTGAAGGGGCGGGCGCCCAGGACGGGGTACGACCGCGACAGGTTCGGCACCGCGTGGGCGGACACCGACTCCAACGACTGCGACACCCGCGACGACATACTCAAACGCGACCTGGAGGACGTGAAGTTCACCGGCGGCGACTGCAAGGTGTCCTACGGCGTGCTGGAGTCGGACCCTTACTCCGGCAAGGAGGTGACCTATCGGCGGGGCCGCAGCCAGGTCGACATCGACCACGTGGTCGCGCTCTCCGACGCCTGGCAGAAGGGCGCCAAGTACTGGGTCCCCAGCAAACGCATAGCTCTCGCCAACGACCCCCTCAACCTCCTCGCTGTCGACGCGAGCACCAACCGTTCCAAGGGCGACGGCGACACGGCGACTTGGCTGCCGCCCAACAAGGCGTACCGGTGCACGTATGTGGCCGCCCAGGTGGCCGTGAAGAAGAAGTACGACCTGTGGGTCACGTCCGCCGAGAAGTCCGCGATGGAGAAGGTCCTTACGGGCTGCCCCGGACAGAAGCTGCCGACCGGCGGCAACCCGACGGCGGCACCGCCGCGGTTCCACGCGGACTGAGGGCGCTGGAAATGCGCTTTCCGGTGGGCGGGGCCGCGCCTACGGTGACCGCATGGAGCTGAAGGTATCGAGTCTCGCCGAGCGTCCCGAGACGCGGGAGCGCGTCCTCGACATGGCCAACAGCTGGCCGGAGTTCGTGACCGAGGATCCCGTGGGCAACGCCCACTACGGACGGATCTCCGGTGAACTCCCCGAGTACGTGCTGTTCGCCGAGGACGAGCGGGGCGAGATCGTCGCGCACGCCCACAGCGTGCCCTTCGCCTTGCATGTCGAGGGCCGCGGTGAACTCCCCGACCGGGGCTGGGACGAGGTGCTGGTGTGGGCCTTCAGTGACCTGCGCAGCGGAGTGCGGCCCGACACCGTCAGCGCGATCTCGGTCGTCGTCGATCCGCGTCTCCAGGGCCACGGCCTGTCCGCCCGGATGCTCTCGGCGATGCGTGACAACGCCCGCGCCCACGGCTTCGGCGAGGTCGTCGCCCCCGTCCGCCCCAGCGGCAAGCACCTGGAACCGCACACCCCGATGCGGGAGTACGCCTACCGGGTACGCCCCGACGGCCTGCCGTACGACCCCTGGCTGCGCGTCCACGCCCGGGCCGGCGCCGCCGTCCACGCGGTGGCCCCGGCCTCCATGACGGTCTCCGGCTCGCTGGAGCAGTGGCGCCGCTGGACCGGACTGCCCTTCGACACCCATGGAGACATCGAGGTGCCCGGGGCGCTGGTGCCGGTGCGGTGCGAGCCGGAGCGCGGCTACGCGGTGTACGTCGAGCCCAACGTGTGGATGCGGCACGCCCTTTGAGCGTTCCGCATCCACTGCCGAGGTGTCGGTCCCGGTCGCTCAGCCGCCCAGGGCGTCGAGGTCCAGGATCTGCCCGGCCGGCTTCTGCGTGGGGACCGGCTCGTCGAAGTCGCTGAAGGTGACCGACCCCTGGTCGGCGCCGGCCGTGCTGTCGATCCGCAGCAGATACGGCTTGCCCTCGGTGGCGACGTACAGCGTGTAGCGGTCCTTGCCGTCCTTCTCGTGCAGCGTGATCGCCTCCGCCCCGTCGACGGTGGTCGTCTTCCCGCGGCTCGCGTCGGAGTTGCCGTCCTCGGCGCCGTCGAGCACCGCGCCCAGGTCGCAGAAGTCCTCGAACTCCTTGGCGTCCGCGCCCGTCGCCTTGGTCTTGGTCCACTTCCCGGCCAGCATGGCCACGGCCGCGTCGGTGTCCGCCTTCGACTCGCCCTCGCTCTGCTCGCGCAGGAGCGCCTCGTCGAACTTCATGTACACGAGGTCGCCGGTCTTGATCAGCTCGGCCTTGCCCTTGCCGCCCATGCCGATCGTGCCGGCGCACTCGCCCTTCTTGTTCAGGAGTACGTCGAGGCTGATGGTGCCGCCGCTCTCGTCGTCGGGGATGTCGCCCTTCATGCGCAGCGAGGAGGCGCCGGTCGTCGCCTGCGTGGCCCGGTCCGCTATCTCGCCGCCGGTCAGCCCGGCGAACGGTTCCTTCTTCGCGGCCGACGCGCTCGGCTCGGCGGACGCGCTGGACGCGCTCGTCCCGTTGTCCGCCGTGTCCTGGCCCGGCTGGCAGCCGGTGAGTCCTGCGGCGGCCGTGGCGGCGATGCAGAGAGCGGCAAGTGCGGTACGACGCATGGTGATTCCTTGGTGGGGAGGGGATGCGGTGAGATGAGGAAGTGGGGCGCGAGGGGCTGAGGCCCGTCGCGCCGGGCGCGGCGGTGCCGTACGGCGGCACGCGCCGGAGTGTGCGGGGAGAGCGGCGGGGCGGGGCGGTTCGACCGGACGCTCGGGTCGCCCTGGGCGGCCGGCTCAGCCGGTCTTCGTCCAGTCCTTGCAGCCGGCCGTCTTGAAGTACCCGTCCGAGGCGCTGATCCTGACGACGGCCGTGCCGTTGACGTTGTCGTTCGCCAGAATCGAGTCGAGGCCCTGCTCGGCGTCCTTGGTGCGCTCCCAGTAGCAGGAATCGTCAGTGTTGCCGGTGGACTTGTAGGTGCCCGGGGCGATGTCGGCGCCGACTCTGAACATGCCGCCGCCGCCGGACATCTTGGTGGCGGGGGAGCCCTTCGCCTTCTCGTCGACCGTCTCCCAGTCGTTGCAGTCGCTCGACTTGAAGAGCTTGTCGGTGGCCTTGACGGTGACGTAACCGGTGCCGGTGACATTGTCGTTGGCCAGCAGCGAGTCCATCTCGCCCGAGGCGTCCTTGGCCCGCTCCCAGTAGCACATGCCGTCGCTGTTGCCGGTGGTGCGGTACGTGCCGGGCTTGACGTCCGAACCGACCTGGAAGTCGCCGTCCCCCGAGAACGCGGCCTTCTTCTCGGCGACCTCGACCTTGCCGGCGTCCTGGCTGCCCTTCTTGCCCCCGGACTCGCGCTCCGCGGACGCCGAAGAGCTCTTGCCGCCGCTGCTCGCGGTGTCACTGTCCCCGCTGCCTCCGTTGTCCCCGGCGTTCGCCGACACGACTCCGATGACGACGACTCCCACGACGGCGCCCAGCGCGATCTTGCCCTTCATGCCCATGGCTGTGTCCCCTCCCGACGCGGCGGCCGCCGTCCGTTTCGGCGGCCGCTCGTTCGCTGGGTCAATAAGAGCAGAGCCTGTGAACCGAGTCAACACGGTTCACAAGGACTCTCGCGTACACGGCCGTGAATGCGTAGATCTTGCATACGTCGGTATGCTCGGCGTCACAAGCCGGGCCCAGTGCCGGCGCGGTACGTCGAGGGGAGCGGGCGGTGCAGGACAACGCGACTGAGGTGACCGCCGCCGGTATTGCGCGGCTGGCCGGCGTGGGCCGCGCGGCCGTCAGCAACTGGCGCCGTCGGCACGCCGACTTCCCGAGACCCGTCGGCGGTACCGAGACCAGCCCCTCCTTCGCCCTGGCCGAAGTCGAGTCCTGGCTGCGCAAGCAGGGAAAACTCGCCGAGGTGCCCCTCCGGGAACGCGTCTGGCAACAACTCTCCGGCCATCCCGCGGGCCCGGTCACGGCACTCATCCACGCGGGCTGCGCCCTGCTGCTGATCCGCGACCGGCCGCCGGTCTGGCTGGACGTGAGCGCCGGCTCCGACGAACGCCTCGCGCAGCTGCTGCCGGGGGCGCTGAGGGAGGTGCTGACCCCGCGCTTCGGGACGGCGTCGGCCGTGAGCGCCCTGGATTCCGTGAACGCCCCTGGTGCCGTGGACACTTCGGATGCCGTGAACAGCCCGGGTGCCGTAAACACTCAGGATTCCGTGAACACCGGTGATCCCGTGACCACCTCGTCAGCGGTAAACACCCCGGGCAACGTGAACACCCTGGCCGCTGTGAACACACCCGGCACGGTTCACGCCCCGTCGGATGCCGCCAACCCCTCCGCTGTGAACGCCCCACCCCCCGTGAACACCCGAGTGGCGGTTCACGCCCCCACGACCCCCGAACTCCTCCCCTCCGCCGCCCTCCTGCGCGGCGCCGCCGAGCTGGCCGCCGAGCTGGGCGCCCGCCAGACCTTCGAGTTCCTCCTCGGTCGGCACCTCGACGCCAACCCGCGCCAGTACACGCTCACCCCCGCCGACCTGGCCGGTCTCATGGCCGACCTCGTCGGCCCCGCCCGCACCGTCCTCGACCCCGCCTGCGGCACCGGCGCCCTCCTGAGGGCCGCCGCCACCCGCCCCGACCAGGCGCTCCACGCCCAGGACAGCGCCCCCGAACTCGCGGCGCTCACCACGCTCAGGCTGGCCCTGCACACCTGGTCCACCGTGCGCGGCGCCGTCGGCGACACCCTGCGCGCAGACGCCTACCCCCGGCTGCACGCCGACGCCGTCCTGTGCCACCCGCCGTTCAACGAACGCAATTGGGGCCACGACGAACTCGCCTACGACCCCCGCTGGGAGTACGGCTTCCCGGCCCGCACCGAGTCCGAGCTGGCCTGGGTCCAGCACGCGCTCGCCCGACTCAAGGACGGCGGCGCCGGAGTCCTGCTCATGCCGCCCGCCGCCGCCTCCCGCCGCTCCGGCCGCCGTATCCGCGCCGACCTGCTGCGCCGCGGTGCCCTGCGCGCCGTGATCGCCCTGCCGGTCGGGGCGGCACCGCCGTACAACATCCCGCTGCACCTGTGGGTGCTGCGCCGGCCGGTGAAGGCGCCCGCGCAACCGGAGGTACTGCTCGTCGACGTGGGGCAGTTCGCGGGGGAGGGGCGCGGCGGGCCGGACTGGCGGGCCGTGCGCGAGACCGTCCTCGACGCCTGGCAGGCCTTCGGCCGGGCCGGCCGTTTCACCGAACGGCCCGGCCTGGCCCGCGCGCTGCCCGTCATCGAACTCCTCGACGACGACGTGGACCTGGCGCCCGCCCGCCACCTGCCGCCCCCCACGGCGGCCGACGGCGCCGAACAGCTCACGGCCGTACGCGAACGCCTGGGCGAGACCCTGCGCCTGACCGCCGACCTCACCCCGCCACGAGCGGCCACCGCGCACCCCGCGCGGTGGCCGCTCACCACCATCGGCGAACTCGCGCGCGGAGGCGCCCTGTTGCTGCGCACCGGCGGGAACGGCGGCCACGCGCGCGTGCCCGTTCTCACCGACCATGACGTCCTCTCCGGGTCCGACCCCTCAGGAACGCTGTCCGAGAGCGACGAGGAGGCCGTGCTGACGGAACCGGGCGACGTCGTCGTCCCGGTGATCGGCGGCGGCTCGGTCGCGCGCGTGATCGACGAGGCGACCGGGGGCGCCGCCCTGGGGCGCAACCTCGTGCTCCTGCGCCCCGATTCCGCGGCGCTCGACCCCTGGTTCCTCGCCGGCTTCCTGCGCGGCTCCGCCAACAACCGCCAGGCCAGCAGCTATGCCTCCACCGCGACCCGCCTGGACGTACGCCGACTTAAGCTGCCCCGGCTCCCGCTCGACGAACAGCGACGCTACGGCGAACGCTTCCGCGCGCTCGACGAGTTCGAGCGGGCGCTCAGGCACGCGGGCCGGCTCGGGGAGCAGCTCGTGCGCGGGATGTACGACGGACTCACCGACGGCACGGTGGCGCCCGACTGATCAGGACGACAACGGTTCGGTACAACCCGTGACCGCTTGTCGGTGTCGGCCTATACGCTCGAACCCCACATCGAATCCCGGTTCAGGAGCGTTCATGTACGGCCACGGCGCGGCGCCGCCCGCCCGCAGCTCGGGCACCGTCATCGTCTTGCGCGTGCTGTTCGCCGCCGCCGGCTTCCTCTCGTGCGGCCTGTTCGCCTGCGCTCCGCTGTTCCGGGTCGCCTTCCTGCGGGGGCGGCCGATCGACTGGGTGCTGTCCTGGGCGAGCCTTCCGCTGTCCATCGCGTGTTTCGCGGTGGTCGGCTCACTGCCGGAGACCGACCCCAAGACCGACATCGCCCTGTCGCTCGTCCTGCTCCTGGGGCTCTTCAGCAGCGCGTACTTCCTGGTGACGGACATCAGGATCCACCAGCAGCGCCGGTTCGTGGGCTATCCGCCGCCCCACGGTCCGACCGTCCACACGGGGTACGGCTATCCGCAGCCCGCGCCACCGCCGTACACGACGCTCGTGCCGCAACCGCAACCACCCGCGCCGCCCCAACCACCCGCGCCGCCCCAACGCCCCGCGCCCGCCCGCATCGACCAGGTGCGCGCCGAACTCGACGAGCTCAGCGACTACCTGCGCAAGCACGACAGCAACCACGACGGCGATCACAACGGCAACCATGAGGGCGGCAGGTGAGCGTGGCGACAGGGCGAGTCGTCGCCGGCCGCTACGAGCTGTCCACGCTCATCGGCCAGGGCGGCATGGGACAGGTGTGGACGGCCTACGACCAGCGGCTCGACCGGCGCGTGGCGGTGAAGCTGCTGCGCCCCGACAAGGTGGCAGGACAGGAGGCCGACGAACTGCGCCGCCGGTTCGTGCGCGAGTGCCGGGTCACCGCGCAGGTCGACCACCCGGGGCTCGTCACCGTGCACGACGCGGGCAGCGAGGGCGAGGAGCTGTTCCTCGTCATGCAGTACGTCGACGGCGCGGACCTCTCCGACCATCTCGCCGAGCACGACCCGTACCCCTGGCAGTGGGCGGTCGCGGTCGCCGCGCAACTGTGCGCCGTACTGAGCGCCGTGCACGCCGTGCCGATCGTCCACCGCGACCTCAAGCCGCGCAACGTGATGGTGAAGCAGGACGGCACGGTCACCGTCCTCGACCTGGGCGTGGCCTCGGTCATGGACACCGACACGACCCGCCTCACGCACACCGGTTCGCCCATCGGCTCGCCCGCCTACATGGCGCCCGAGCAGGCCATGGGCGGCGCGGTCGGCCCGTACACCGACCTGTACGCACTCGGCGTACTGCTGCACGAACTCCTCAGCGGAGACGTCCCGTTCGCGGGATCGACGGCGCTCGGCGTACTGCACCGGCACCTGTACGAGCCCCCACTGCCCGTGCGCCGCACCCGCCCCGAGGTCCCCGAGGCCCTGGAAGCGCTCGTCCTGCGGCTGCTCGCCAAGGACCCGCAGCACCGCCCGGCCTCCGCTCAGGACGTGTACGAGGACCTGGCACTGCTCCTGCCCGCGCGCGGGACGCCCACCGGAGCGCCCCTCGACCCGACGCGCCCCTTCCTGCGCCCGCACGCCCCCTGGCCGGACCGGGCGCGCACCCCCGCTCCCCAGCCCGCCCCGGTCACGCCCGTCCCCGAGAAGGCCGAGAAACCGGACGTCGCGCGCGCTGTCGACGAGGTCAAGCGGCTCCTCGGCGAGGGCCGTATCACCCAGGCCGTCGACATCCTCGGCGCGATCCTGCCCGCGGCCGCAGAACAGCACGGACCGCACTCACCGGTCGTACGCACCCTGCGCAAGCAGTACGCCGCCACCCTCATGGACGACGGCCAGTACCGGCGCGCCCTGCCCGAACTGCGCCGCCTCGCCGACGAACGCGCCGCCGAGGCGGGCCAGGCCGACCCGCAGTCCCTGCGCTTCCGCTACGACGCCGCCCAGTGCCTGGAACAGCTCGGTGAACCGGCGGCGGCACTGGCCGAATACCGCGCACTGCTGCCGTACTACGAGAACCAGTACGTGGCCGGCGGCCCCGAACTCGCCCATGACGTCCGCCGCCGCATCGGCCACCTCCTGCTCGCCCTCGGCGACCGCCCGGCCGCCCACGACACGCTCGCGCGACTCCTCCACGACGTGGAACGACTCCAGGGACCCGCGCACCCGCTCGCGGCGGAGGTCCGACGGACGCTGCAATGGCTGAGCCAGGTGCGCGGCTAGATTTTGCCGGGTGCTGAGGGAATCTTGTGATCCCAAGGAAGTTGTGTTTCCAAAACCCATGACCGACCCCGGATAGCTTTGCGCTTCGTTTCAGCCATGCAAGCCATGCACTGCACAGCACAACCAGGGGTGGGGTTCGTCCATGTCGTCCAGGTCCAGCCATCGTCAGTCGAAGAAGCGCAGATACGTCACCTGGGCCGTCGCCGGAGCAGCCGTCCTCGCCGGCGCCGGCCTCGCCGCGCAGACCTCGATGGCCGCGACCACCTGGCCCGCCCAGAAGACGTACACCGGACGCGCCTTCGACACCTGCGCCGCCCCCTCCCTGTCCGCGATGAAGGCCTGGCACGGCGGCCTCTACGGCGCCGCCGCCGTCTACGTCGGAGGCAAGAACCGCGGCTGCTCCCAGCCCAACCTCACCGCCTCCTGGGTCAAGTCGGTCAGCACCGTCGGCTGGAAGCTCATCCCGCTCTACGTCGGCGCCCAGCCGCCCTGCCAGAGCGGCTCCAACCCGGAGAAGCTCACCGCCTCCACCGCCGCCTCCCTGGGCGCGACGGACGGCGCGGACGCGGTCGCCAAGGCCGCCGCGCTCGGCATGAAGGTCGGCAGCCCGATCTTCCTGGACATGGAGGCGTACGACATCACGAACAAGTCGTGCAACGACGCCGTGCTCACCTATGTGCGCGCCTTCGACAAGACCCTGCGTGCCAAGACCTACCGCGCGGGCTTCTACGGCTTCACCAGCTCCAGCGCCAAGGCGATCGCCAACGCCACCGACAAGACCGACCTGCCGGGCAACCTCTGGTACGCGCTGTGGGACAAGCAGAACACCACGACGACGGACTGGCCGTTCGGCACCACCCAGTACACCGACCACAGCCGCGGTCACCAGTACCTGGTGAACAGCAAGGAGTCGCGGAACGGCTACACGATCACCGTGGACCGGGACGCCTGGGACGGGCCGGTGGCGATCACCGGCTGACGGCGGCACGCGCGTGTGCGTGCGGTGAGGGCGCGGCGGTGCCCGAAGTCCTGGTGAATCGTTGGTCGAATGGGTTGGCCAGAGCCGGTCCCCTGCCTACCATCGATCACCGCAAGACTTTGTGCACCGTCGCACAATCTCCTCGGGAGGCTTCCTTGCACCGCCGTCGTCGCACCGCGCTCGTCCTCTCCGCCGCCCTCGCCGCCGCGGCCCCCCTTCTCACCGCCTGCGGAAGCGACGCGCATCCCGGCGCGGCGGCCGTCGTCGGCGGCCAGCGGATCACCGTCGCGCAGCTGGAGAACCGGGTGACCGAGGTGCGCGACGCCCAGCGGGCGGCCGTCACGGACGAGGCTCAGTACGAGCAGGCCATCGCCAAGACCGGCACCCTCACCCGTGACGTCCTGCACGGCATGGTCCTCGACCAGGTGCTGCACCGGGCGGCCGAGGACGCGGGCGTGACCGTGACCCGCAAGCAGGTCCAGGAACTCCGCTCCGGCCTGGAGGAACAGGCCGGCGGCGCCAAGGGCCTGGAGTCGGCCTGGCTCCAGCAGTACGGCATCGCGCCCGAACGCCTCGACGACAACCTCCGCCTCCAGCTGGAGGCCCAGAAGCTCGCCGCCACCCTCGGCACCGACACCGGCGACGCCACCTTCTGGAACGCCCTCAGCAAGGCCTCCAAGGAACTCGACGTCGACCTCAACCCGCGCTACGGCACCTGGGACGTCAAGAAGAGCACCCGCGTCGACGCGAAGACGCCGTGGGTACGTGAGGTCACGGCGGCGGGGAGCGAGCAGCCGGCGTAGCGGGGCGGCGGCAACCGCCCACAGCACAGGTGGAAGATCATACGATCGCACCATCACTCCTGGCCTGTGGACAAACCGATCTCCCGGTCGGCGCCGTGCGTTAGCTTCGAACTGTGAACGCAACCGACCCCGAAGCCACCCCCGCCACCACACCCGGCCCCGGTCCCGAGACCGCCCCCGGCCGCATCGTCCTGCTCACCACCAGCCACCGCGTCGCCCCCGGGCTGTTGTCCTGGCCCGCCTGGCAGGCGCTGCACGCGTCGGACCGTGTGCTCTGCGCGGACGGGGCCCATCCCCAGCTCCCCTATCTGCGCGAGGCGGGGATACGGGTCGACGAGGCGTCCCCGACCGCCGAGGAACTGGTCGGGTCGTGTGCGGGCGGCCACACGGCGGTCGTCGTGGCCACGGGCGAGGGCGAGCCCGCCCTGACCGACGGCCTGGCACGCCTCGCCGGCTCCGGACGTGTGCAGATGCCCGAGCTGGAGCTGCTCCCCGCCTCCTACGACCTGCCGGGCGCCCGCCTGCTCGACCTCGTGCAGGTCATGGACCGCATCCGCGCCGAGTGCCCGTGGTCCTCCCAGCAGACCCACAAGGGCCTGGCGAAGTACGGCATCGAGGAGGCCTACGAACTCGTCGAGGCCATCGAGGAGGGCGACCGCGACGAACTCCGCGAGGAACTCGGCGACGTCCTGCTCCAGGTGATCTTCCACTCCCGTATCGCCGAGGACGACCCGGAGGCCCCCTTCTCCATCGACGACGTCGCCGGCGGCATCGTCGCCAAGCTCATCCACCGCCACCCGCATGTCTTCGGCGACGAGACGGCCACCACCCCCGAGGAGGTCAAGGCGCACTGGCTGCGCACCAAGGCGATAGAGAAGCAGCGCACCTCGGTGACCGAAGGCATCCCCCTCGGCCAGCCGGGCCTGGCCCTCGCCGCCAAGCTCGCCTCCCGCGTCCGCACGGCAGGCCTGGAGGTCCCCCTCCCGACCACTGAAGGCATCGGCTACGAACTCCTCGCCCTGGCCACCCACGCCGAGGCGCAGGGCATCGACCCGGAGGCAGCACTGAGGGCGGCGGCACGGGCTTACCGGGACGCGATCCGGGAGGTCGAGGCCGCCCACACCGCCGGATAGCGTCGCCGCCGACCCCGCCGACCCCGCCGACCCCGCCGACCCCGCCGACCCCGCCGACCCCGCCGACCCCGTCGACCCCGTCGCCGCCGATCCCGCCGACCCCGCCCGCACCGCCGGATAGCGTCGCCGCCGATCCCGCCGGATAACGTCAAGGAGTGACCGACCAGCCCGCCCCCACCGAGGCGACCCCCACCGAGGCGACCCCCACCGAGGCGACCCCCACCGAGGCGACCCCCACCGAGGCGACTCCCACCGAGGCGACTCCCACCCCCTCGGCTCCCACCCCCGAGCTCTTCTCCTGGGAGTTCGCCACCGACCCCTACCCCGCCTACGCCTGGCTCCGCGAGCACGCCCCCGTCCACAAGACCCGGCTGCCCAGCGGTGTGGAGGCCTGGTTGGTCACCCGGTACACCGAGGCCAAGCAGGCTCTCGCCGACCAGCGGCTCAGCAAGAACCCGGCGCACCACGACGAGCCCGCCCACGCCAAGGGCAAGACCGGCATCCCGGGGGAGCGCAAGGCCGAGTTGATGACGCATCTGCTGAACATCGACCCGCCGGACCACACCAGGCTCCGACGGCTCGTCAGCAAGGCGTTCACGCCCAGGAGAGTCGCCGAGTTCGCGCCGCGGGTGCAGGAGTTGACCGACCGTCTCATCGACGGGTTCGCGGAGAAGGGTTCAGCCGACCTCATCCACGAGTTCGCCTTCCCGCTCCCCATCTACGCGATCTGCGACCTGCTCGGCGTCCCGCGCGAGGACCAGGACGACTTCCGGGACTGGGCGGGCATGATGATCCGGCACGGCGGAGGCCCTCGGGGCGGCGTCGCACGGTCGGTCAAGAAGATGCGCGGCTATCTCTCCGACCTGATCCACCGCAAGCGCGAGGCCCTGTCCGACGAGTCGACCCCCGGCGAGGACCTCATCTCCGGGCTGATCCGCGCCTCCGACCACGGCGAGCACCTCACCGAGAACGAGGCCGCGGCCATGGCCTTCATCCTCCTGTTCGCAGGTTTCGAGACCACGGTCAACCTCATCGGCAACGGCGTCCACGCCCTGCTCACCCACCCCGAGCAGCGGAACCGGCTCCAGGAGTCCCTGGCCAGGCGGGAAAGGGACCTTCTGGAGACGGGCGTAGAAGAACTCCTCCGTTACGACGGCCCCGTCGAGCTGGCCACCTGGCGGTTCGCCACCGAGCCCCTGCGGATCGGCGGGCAGGACATCGCGGCCGGAGACCCCGTGCTCGTCGTGCTCGCGGCGGCGGACCGGGATCCGGAGCGGTTCGCCGACCCCGATGTCCTGGACGTGTCCCGCCGTGACAATCAGCACCTCGGTTACGGCCACGGCATCCACTACTGCCTCGGGGCTCCACTCGCCCGTCTGGAGGGTCAGACCGCGCTGGCCACGCTCCTCACCCGTCTCCCGGATCTGCAACTCGCGGTGGATTCAAGTGATTTGCGCTGGCGTGGTGGGCTCATCATGCGTGGACTGCGCACTTTGCCCGTGGAGTTCACGCCCGTCCGGTAATCGGCCGAAGGGTCCGGGCTATCCCCGTGCGGGGCCGCGTAAACATGACGCGCCCTCAAGTCTGTGATCTTCACGTGATCTACGCGGCATTAACTTGTGACAAGTGATCGAACCCCTATACGTTCACGGACCAGCGCGGTGCCCCGTACCACTCGCCGCGCGGGTTTCTGCTGTCTTGGGAAAGGTCCCCGCATGCTCTCCGGGAACGGTCGTCACCGTCGCCCCCGTCAGGCTCCGGCTCTCCTTGTGGCGGCCGGTGTGACGGGATCCGCCATCGCGATCCCACTGCTCGCGGCTAGCGGAGCGAGCGCCGCCACCGGCACCACCTGGGACCGGGTCGCGGAGTGCGAGAGCGGTGGCTCCTGGAGCGCGAACGACGGCAACGGCTACTACGGCGGCCTGCAGGTGTCCCAGGAGAACTGGGAGAAGTACGGCGGCCTCGAATACGCCGAGACCGCGGACCAGGCCAGCCGCAACCAGCAGATAGCCGTGGCCGAGAAGCTCCTCGCGGACCAGGGCATCGCCGCGTGGCCGACCTGCGGTCTGCTCTCCGGCCTCAGCAAGGACTCGAGTTCGGCCGACGTCGACACGGGTGTGGGGAGCGGGACGCCCTCGTCCTCGGCATCCGGTTCGTCGCAGTCGTCCCGATCGTCCGGTTCATCCGTCTCTTCCGATTCCTCGAACTCGTCGGGCGCCGAGGACTCTCCCGGTCTGCTCGACTCGCTGGACGGTTCGTCCGCGACGCCCTCGCCGTCGGCTTCTCCGTCGACCGGTGATGACGAATCCGCCAAGTCGGACAAATCCAACTCTCCTGATCCCGAGAGCTCCGCCAGGGAAGACTCGCAGTCCTCCGACGGCTCGCCCGTGGTGAGCGCAGAAGAGGATGAAGCGGACAAGTCGTGGCAGGAGGGCGGCTCTTCGGCCCTCGTCGATGTCGGCGCCCTCGGCTCCGGCAAGCACCGCGGCACCAGCGCGGACGAGGGTGCGGACAAGAGCCTGTCGACGAAGAGCGCGGCCTCCTCCGCCGGCCGTCATGCCGCCGCCACCTACACCGTCCGCGCGGGCGACTCCCTCGCCTCCATCGCCGACTCCCTTGGCCTCGACGGCGGGTGGCGGGCCCTCTATGCCGAGAACAAGGACCGCATCGGGGCCGACCCGAGCAACATCGTCGCCGGTCAGACGCTCGACACAGGGGCTGAATAGGGTCGAAAAGACCTGAAAAACAGCGGCAGTTCACGTCACACTTCGCACCGAATGTCCACTTTGGTGAAAGTGTGGGATGAGTCTCAGAAGCCCTGATCGTCTTTGAAATTCCGCCGAGCGCATGTCTACGGTCAACACCGCTCGGCAACCCGAGCCCCGTCTGTCGCAACGCCGAATCCTGCCAGCGGCCGTACGGGAACAGTCGTCGCGTCAAGCGCCGTAGGCAGGAGCGGGGGACCCAAGGTAAGCGCCGGGCCCAGCAGTTCACGCTGGACCGGCTTGGGGTGAAGTCACGCAACTCGCGTGACCGGGCAACTCAACCGGCCCGAACCCGACAGCTCACCTCGCAGGCGTCGGTGAGGGGATCCACCATGCTGTTTTCCGGCAAGGGCAAGCACCGTCGTCCGTCCAAGGCCACCCGCGCCGCCGCCATCGCCGGCGTCACCGGTGTCGCCATCGCCGCCCCGCTGATGGCGACCGGCACCGCCTCCGCCGCCACCGCCTCCGAGTGGGACGCCGTCGCCCAGTGCGAGTCCGGTGGCAACTGGTCCATCAACACCGGCAACGGCTACTACGGCGGTCTGCAGTTCTCCGCCTCCACCTGGGCCGCGTACGGCGGCACCGCCTACGCCGCGCAGGCCAACCAGGCCTCCAAGGCCCAGCAGATAGCCGTCGCCGAGAAGGTCCTCGCCTCCCAGGGCAAGGGTGCCTGGCCGAACTGCGGTGTGGGCCTGTCCAGCGCCGCCTACAACGGCAGCAGCCCCTCCTCGAGCTCCGCGGACTCGGACTCGAACACGAGCAGCCGTTCGACCGAGGAGCAGAGCGCCTCGCGTTCGTCCGAGCGTCCGGCCACGAAGAAGACCGTCACCACCCCGACCGGCAAGAAGGTCAAGAAGGGCGACGGCGAGTACAAGGTCGTCAAGGGTGACACCCTCAGCTCGATCGCCGAGAAGCACAAGGTCAAGGGCGGCTACCAGACGCTGTTCAAGCTGAACAAGGACATCATCGAGGACGCGAACCTCATCTACCCGGGCCAGCAGCTGCACCTCAAGTAAGGCCCAGCTGAACCACAGCGCCCTCACATCCGTGGTCCTCATACTGAAGGCCTCGTGAGGGTCCCCCCGTCCCCACGGGCTCCCCGCTCCGGTGCGTGTTCCCCCGTACGCACCGGGGCGGGGTTTTTTCTGCCCGGTTTCCGGGAGCGTCTTTGTTCAGTTCAGAAACAATTTACTCTCGGTTCTGTCCAGGGGGCGGTCCACGCGGTGGCCGATCCACCCGAGCCGGTTAGGCTCGGTCTCGCAGAACCCACCGCGGTCCCGGCGGACCGTGTCACATCCCAAGAAGGAGATGCTCGTGCCGTCCATCGACGTCGTCGTAGCCCGGGAAATCCTGGACTCCCGAGGCAACCCCACGGTCGAGGTCGAGGTCGGCCTCGACGACGGCAGCACGGGTCGTGCCGCCGTCCCGTCCGGCGCCTCCACGGGCGCCTTCGAGGCCATCGAGCTCCGCGACGGCGACCCCAACCGCTACCTGGGCAAGGGTGTCGAGAAGGCCGTCCTCGCCGTCATGGACCAGATCGGCCCGGAGCTCGTCGGCTACGACGCCACCGAGCAGCGCCTGATCGACCAGGCGATGTTCGACCTGGACGCCACCGACAACAAGGGCGCGCTCGGCGCCAACGCCATCCTCGGTGTCTCCCTCGCCGTCGCCCACGCCGCCTCCGAGGCCAGCGACCTCCCGCTCTTCCGCTACCTGGGCGGCCCGAACGCGCACCTGCTGCCGGTGCCGATGATGAACATCCTGAACGGCGGCTCGCACGCCGACTCCAACGTGGACATCCAGGAGTTCATGATCGCCCCGATCGGCGCGGAGTCCTTCTCCGAGGCGCTGCGCTGGGGCGCCGAGGTCTACCACACCCTCAAGAAGGTGCTGAAGACCAAGGGCCTGTCCACGGGCCTCGGCGACGAGGGCGGCTTCGCCCCGAACCTGGAGTCCAACCGCGCCGCGCTCGACCTCATCGTCGAGGCCATCAAGCAGGCCGGTTACGTCCCCGGTGAGCAGATCGCGCTCGCGCTCGACGTCGCCGCGTCCGAGTTCTACAAGGACGGCAAGTACGAGTTCGAGGGCAAGTCCCGCTCGGCCGCCGAGATGACCGAGTACTACGAGGAGCTCGTGGCGGCCTACCCGCTCGTCTCCATCGAGGACCCGCTGTTCGAGGACGACTGGGCCGGCTGGAAGGTCATCACCGACAAGCTGGGCGACAAGGTCCAGATCGTCGGCGACGACCTCTTCGTCACCAACCCGGAGCGCCTGGCCCGCGGCATCGAGGAGGGCTCCGCCAACGCCCTCCTGGTCAAGGTGAACCAGATCGGTTCGCTGACCGAGACCCTGGACGCCGTCGAGATGGCCCAGCGCAACGGCTTCAAGTGCATGATGTCCCACCGCTCCGGCGAGACCGAGGACGTCACCATCGCCGACCTCGCCGTCGCGGTGAACTGCGGCCAGATCAAGACCGGCGCCCCGGCCCGCTCGGACCGCGTCGCCAAGTACAACCAGCTCCTGCGCATCGAGGAGATCCTGGACGACGCGGCGGTGTACGCCGGCCGTTCGGCGTTCCCGCGCTTCAAGGGCTGATCTCGGCAGGGCTAAGGCTTCGCCAGTCGTACGTACGTCCCCGCACCGGTCCCGTACCGTGTGCGGGGACGTACGCGCGTGTGAGTAAGGAGAGATGGGGACATGGCCGTCAAGGACCGGGACCGTTTCTCCACCGCGACCAGGATCAAGCTGCTCGGTGAGCAGACGGCGGCCCGTGTCTACCGGTCTCAGACCAGACGGCAGGCCCGCCGCTCCCGGCTGACCGGCCGGGCCGCGCTGCTCGCCCTCGTGGTGTGCACGCTGGTGGTGGCGCTGGCGTACCCGATAAGGCAGTACGTCTCCCAGCGTGCCGAGATCGCCGACCTCCAGCGGGAGAAGGCGCAGGCCGCCGAGCGCGTCGAGAAGCTGCGTGACCTCAAGGCGCGCTGGCAGGACGACGCGTACGCGGAGCAGCAGATCCGGCAGCGGTTGCACTACGTGATGCCGGGGGAGACGGGGTTCATCGTCGTCGACCCGGACGCGGCCAAGCAGTCGCGCACCGACCTCGGGGCGGCCGACCGCCCCTGGTACGCCAACGTCTGGGACGGGGTCGACAAGTCCGACGCCTCCGACCAGTGAGACCGTGAGACTCAGAGTCCCAGAGAGCTAGAGAAAGACAGGCATGGAAACGCCCCCGCCGAGCACGCCCCGCACCGAGCCCACCGACGCCGACGTCGAGGCCTTCAAGCAGCAGCTCGGGCGGCCGCCGCGCGGGCTGCGGGCGATCGCGCACCGCTGCCCCTGCGGACAGCCGGACGTGGTGGAGACGGCCCCTCGCCTCCCCGACGGCACGCCCTTCCCGACGACGTACTACCTGACGTGCCCGCGTGCCGCCTCGGCGATCGGCACGCTGGAGGCGAACGGCGTCATGAAGGAGATGACGGAGCGGCTGCAGACCGACCCCGAGCTCGCCGCCGCGTACCGTGCCGCGCACGAGGACTACATCGCCCGACGTGACGCCATCGAGGTCCTGGAGGGCTTCCCCAGCGCGGGCGGCATGCCGGACCGGGTGAAGTGCCTGCACGTCCTGGTGGGCCACTCGCTGGCCGCGGGCCCGGGCGTCAACCCGCTGGGCGACGAGGCGATCGCGATGCTGCCGGAGTGGTGGCGCAAGGGGGCGTGTGTGAGCCTCGCCGAGCAGAAGGAGGGCGACCAGTGACCCGGGTCGCCGCCGTCGACTGCGGTACGAACTCGATCCGGCTGCTCGTCGCCGACTGTGACCCGGTCACGGGTGAACTCGTCGAACTGGACCGCCGTATGACCATCGTGCGCCTTGGACAGGGGGTCGACCGGACCGGGCGGCTCGCGCCCGAGGCGCTGGAGCGGACCTTCGCGGCGTGCCGGGAGTACGCGGCGGTGATCAAGGAGCACGGGGCGGAGCGGCTGCGGTTCGTCGCCACGTCCGCGTCCCGGGACGCGGAGAACCGGGACGAGTTCGTACGGGGGGTCCTCGACATCCTCGGGGTCGAGCCGGAGGTCATCTCGGGGGACCAGGAGGCGGAGTTCTCCTTCACCGGGGCGACCAAGGAGCTCACGGGCAGCGACCACCTGGCCAAGCCGTATCTCGTCGTGGACATCGGCGGCGGGTCGACGGAGTTCGTCGTCGGCGAGGACACCGTGATCGCGGGCCGGTCCGTCGACATCGGCTGCGTACGGATGACCGAGCGCCATCTCGTCGACGGGAACGGCCAGGTCAGCGACCCGCCGACCGCTGAACAGATCGAGGCGATCCGGCAGGACATCGTCGAGGCGCTGGACCTGGTGACACAGGTGGTGCCGCTGACCGCGGCCCGCACGCTGGTCGGCCTGGCCGGCTCGGTGACGACGGTGGCGGCGCTCGCACTCGGCCTGGACGAGTACGACTCCGCGGCGATCCACCAGTCCCGGATTCCCTTCGAGAAGGTCGCCGAGCTCACCGACTGGCTACTGACCTCCACGCATGCCGAGCGTGCGGCCAAGACGGTCATACACCCGGGCCGGGTCGACGTGATCGCGTCCGGTGCCCTCGTACTCCGCCTGATCATGGAGTGGATCGGGGCCCGCGAGGTCGTCGTGAGCGAGCACGACATCCTCGACGGCATCGCGTGGTCGATCGCGTAGCCCTGTGCAGGCACCTCTGCTGAGCAGGAAGAACAACGTATGAGCGCGTCCGAGGGGCCCTTCGGGGCCCCTCGCTGACGTGGCGCCGAGAAAGTTCGTGAAGTTCTTCACAAGGAATTGGGCCCTGTCGGACGACGAATGTGGGCCGGTTGACCCTTCCGGGGGCCCAACGCCCGTGTGAACACGTTCAAAACGGTGGGATGCGGACCTCGTGCGAGGGGTGCGTGAGCGGGTCGCGAGGGCCCCTCACGGGACCGTCTTCAGCACGGAGAGGCAGCTCACGCGGCATTGACAACGGGAGGCCCTGCACGGTGGTTCCTGTTCCGCAACATGACGTGGATCACGCGAGCGGCGGAGGATAACACACCCTCTGCAAGAGCTTGTGAAGGGGCGCACGAGCGACCCCCCTGAGGCGGGTGGATACTCGATGGCATGAGCACCACGGAGCGTCCCAGGATCCTCGTAGTAGGCGGTGGGTACGTAGGCCTGTACGCAGCTCGGCGCATTCTCAAGAAGATGCGCTACGGCGAGGCGACCGTCACGGTCGTCGACCCCCGGTCGTACATGACCTACCAGCCCTTCCTCCCCGAAACCGCCGCCGGCAACATCTCCCCGCGCCACGTCGTCGTCCCGCTGCGACGCGTGCTGCCGAAGGCGGAGGTTCTCACCGGTCGGGTCACCACCATCGACCAGGACCGCAAGGTCGCCACGATCGCCCCGCTGGTCGGCGAGGCGTACGAGCTGCCCTTCGACTACCTGGTGATCGCGCTCGGCGCGGTCTCCCGCACCTTCCCGATCCCCGGCCTCGCCGAGCAGGGCATCGGCATGAAGGGCATCGAGGAGGCCATCGGCCTGCGCAACCACGTCCTTGAGCAGCTCGACAAGGCCGACTCCACGACCGACGAGGAGATCCGCCGCAAGGCGCTCACCTTCTGCTTCATCGGCGGTGGCTTCGCCGGCGCCGAGACCATCGGCGAGGTCGAGGACCTGGCCCGCGACGCGGCCAAGTACTACACCAACGTCTCCCGCGAGGACATGCGCTTCATCCTCGTCGACGCCGCCGACAAGATCCTTCCCGAGGTCGGCCCCAAGCTCGGCCAGTACGGCAAGGAGCACCTGGAGAGCCGGGGCGTGGAGATCTACCTCTCCACCTCGATGGACTCCTGCGTTGACGGCCACGTGGTGCTGAAGAACGGCCTGGAGGTCGACTCCAGCACCATCGTGTGGACCGCCGGCGTCAAGCCGAACCCGGTCCTCGCCCGCTACGGCCTTCCGCTGGGCCCGCGCGGCCACGTGGACACCGCCCCGACCCTCCAGGTCCAGGGCACCGACTACATCTGGGCCGCCGGCGACAACGCCCAGGTCCCGGACGTCGCCGCCCGCAAGGCCGGCGTCGAGAACGCCTGGTGCCCGCCGAACGCGCAGCACGCGCTGCGGCAGGCGCGGGTCCTCGGCGACAACGTGATCTCCGGGATGCGCGGCTTCCCGCAGAAGGAGTACGCGCACTCCAACAAGGGCGCCGTCGCGGGTCTCGGCCTGCACAAGGGCGTCGCGATGATCGTCATGGGCAAGATGAAGATCAAGCTCAAGGGCCGTCTCGCCTGGTACATGCACCGCGGCTACCACGGTCTGGCCATGCCGACCTGGAACCGCAAGGTCCGCGTCTTCGCCGACTGGACCCTCGGTATGTTCCTCAAGCGCGAGGTCGTCTCCCTCGGCGCGATGGAGCACCCGCGCGAGGAGTTCTACGAGGCCGCGAAGCCCGTGCCGGCCGCCGAGCCGAAGAAGACCGAGGCCAAGGCCTCCTGACCGGTTCCGGTCACTGATCGACGCCGAAGGACCTCCCGCCATCCGTGGTGCGGGAGGTCCTTCGGCGTTCCCCGGCCGCGACGGATATACATGGTTGCTGCATCTGTTTTGCTCGGACATGACCTGACTCCGGGACTGCTCCCCGCCGCGTCGCTGTTTACCAAAGTGGACAATTCCGGGATCCTCGTCACGGAGGTGTGCGCAATGGCAGATGCCGCGCTGCGGCTCAGAGGCCTCTTCGAACAATTGCTGGGCGTGCCGCTACCGGTGCGGATCCGCGCCTGGGACGGCTCGGAGGCGGGGCCGCCCGACGCCCCCGCGCTGGTCGTGCGCAACCGGCGGGCCGTGCGCCGACTGCTGTTCAAACCGGGTGAACTGGGGCTGGCGCGTGCCTGGGTCGCAGGTGACCTGGACATCGAAGGCGACCTCTACACGGCGCTCGACCTGGTCTCCGGGCTCGTCTGGGAGCGCGGGGAGGACGCCAGGACCCTGACGCAGGCCCTGCGCGACCCCGAGGTGCGGTCCGCCGTACGCGGCCTGGTCGCCCTCGCCGGACCGCCGCTGCCGCCCGCCCCGCCGCCCGAGGAGATCCGAAGGGCCCGCGGCCATCTGCACACCAGGCGCAGCGACAAGCGGGCCGTCAGCCACCACTACGACGTCGGCAACGGCTTCTACGAGATCGTCCTCGGCCCCTCGATGGTGTACTCGTGCGCCTACTGGGAGGCGCCCGAGCCCGACGGCACCCTGGAGGACGCCCAGCGCGACAAGCTCGACCTCGTCTGCCGCAAGCTCGGCCTCGGGGCCGGGCAGAGACTCCTCGACGTCGGCTGCGGCTGGGGCTCGATGGCCATCCACGCCGCCCGCGAGTACGGCGTGAACGTCGTCGGCATCACCCTCTCCCAGGAGCAGGCGGCCTACGCCCGCAAGCGCGTCGCCGACGAGGGACTCACCGACCGGGTCGAGATCCGGGTGCAGGACTACCGGGACGTCGCCGACGGGCCGTACGACGCGATCTCGTCCATCGGCATGGCCGAACACGTCGGTGCTGAACGGTATTTGGAGTACGCCGAGAGCCTGCTGAAGCTCCTCAAGCCCGGCGGGCGGCTGCTCAACCACCAGATCGCCCGGCGCCCGCAGCGCGACGAATCGGCGTACCACCTCGACGGGTTCATCGACGCGTACGTCTTTCCCGACGGCGAACTCGCCCCGCTCGGCACCACCGTGACCCAGCTGGAGCGGGCCGGGTTCGAGGTGCGGGACGTCGAGTCGATCCGTGAGCACTACGCCCACACCCTGCGTCGCTGGGTCACCAACCTGGAGTCCCAGTGGGAGCGCGCGGTCCACAGCGCCGGTCCCGGGCGGGCCCGCGTCTGGCGGCTCTACATGGCCGCCTGCGCCCTCGCCTTCGAACGCAACCGCATCGGCGTCAACCAGGTCCTCGCCGTCCGCACCCCGGAATCCGGCACCTCCGGCCTGCCGTTGCGGGCCCGCACCTGGAACTGAGTCCGGGGACCGGCCGGGGGCGTGTTGTCCGGCTGCGGGTCGTCTGTGGCTGGTCGCGCCCACGCGGCGGTAGCCGCACATCGACACAGCCCCGCGCCCCTGGGGGTCCCAGTCGCCGGTGTCGAGATGGTCTGGCTCGTCTTCGGCGTCGCTCTCGGTGTCCGTGGCGGTCTTGTCGGTGGGGCGGGCCGGGAGAAGGGCCCGCCGCCCCCTCCGCGACGGGCCCCGACCGGGTGCGGCTACTCCGCCTTGATGGCGGCCAGCATGTTCATCCTCGCCGCCCTGCGGGCCGGCCACAGCGCGGCGAGGATGCCGACCGTCGCCGCCAGGAGGAGGAAGACCGCCATCCGGGCCCAGGGCAGGACGAGTTCGTACGTCGCCATCCTCGTGCCGAGCAGCTCACCGGCCGCCCAGCCGAAGAACACGCCCAGGCCGATGCCGAGTACCCCGCCGAACAGGGAGATCACCAGGGACTCCAGACGGACCATCCGCTTGATGCCCTTGCGGTCCAGGCCGATCGCACGGAGCATCCCGATCTCCTGGGAGCGCTCGAAGACCGACATGGCAAGGGTGTTGACGACCCCGAGGACCGCGACGATCACGGCCATGGCGAGCAGGCCGTAGAGCATGTTCAGCATCAGCGTGAACATCTGCGCGATGGAGTCGGAGAGGTCCTTCTTGTCCTGGACCTTGATGGCCGGGTTGGAGCCGAGGGCCTTCTCCAGCCTGTCCTTGGTGGCGTCGGAGGTGCCGCCGGACGTCTTCAGCATGACCTGCATGTCGGACAGCTCGCTCAGGTGCGGACTGAGGGTCGCGGTGTCGAGCATGATGCCGCTGATCAGCTCGTTGCCCTCGTAGACCCCGGCGACCGTGAGCCGCTGCGACTTGCCGTCCTCGTAGTGGACGGTGAAGGTCGAACCCGCCTTCCAGCCGAAGGACTTGGCCCTGTCCTTGTCCACGACCACCTGCGTGCCGCCGACCTCGAAGGTGCCGTCGTCGACCTTGAGGTCCGTCAGCTTGCCGATAGCGGAGCCGTTGACGCCGGTCAGGTACTCGGTCTGGCCGTCGATGCGGGAGGCCGCGTTGCGCAACGGGCTGACGGCGGTGACGTCGTCGACCTTCGCCAGCTTCTTCTCGACGTCCGGCGAGAGCTCGTTGCCGTTCGCCATGGAGACCACGTAGTCCGCCTTGACGGCTGCCGACGCCATCTTGTCGATCGACTTCTGGAGGCTGCCCGCCATCACCGTCATGCCGGTGATCAGGGTGAGGCCGATCATCAGCGCGGAGGCGGTGGCGGCCGTACGGCGCGGGTTGCGCACGGAGTTCTGGCGGGCCAGCTTCCCGGAGATGCCGAACACACGCATGAGCGGGGCCGCAGCCGCGATCAGCGGTCGGGACAGGAGGGGGGTGAGGATGAAGACACCGATGATCAGCAGGACCGCGCCCAGACCCATGGGGGCCTGACCGTCCGAGCCCTCCATCGTCGTCGCGGCCAGGATGACGGCGACACCCGCCCCGCTGAACAGCGCGCCCAGCGTGTTGCGCAGCACCAGCGACTTGGTCGTCGCCTTCGCGTGCACGCTGCTCATCGCCGCGACCGGCGGGATCTTCGCGGCCCTGCGGCCCGGGAGCCAGGCCGCCAGCATGGTGATCAGGACACCGACCGCGAGGGCCGCTCCGACCGTGCCCGGGGTGACGATGAGCGGGCCGTCCGGGACGGTCGCGCCGAGCGTGCCCATCAGCGACTTGAGCCCGGCCCCGATCCCGATACCGGCCACCAGACCCGTCACGGCGGCGACCAGACCGACCACGAACGCCTCGATCAGCACCGACCGCGTGACCTGCCTACGGGACGCGCCGACCGCCCGCAGCAGCGCGAGCTCCTTGGTGCGCTGGGCGACCAGCATGGTGAAGGTGTTGGCGATGATGAAGGTGCCGACGAACAGCGCGATGCCCGCGAAGACCAGCAGGCCCTGCTTGAGACCGGCCATCGAGGCGGAGATCATCTCGGCCTGGTCGTCGGCCAGTTGCTCACCGGTCTCGGTCTCCACCAGGTCCGAGGGGAGCGCCTTGTCCAGTGCCGCCCGCAGCGCGGTCTGGGAGGTGCCGGAGGCCGCCTTCACGTCGATCTCGTCGTACGTCCCCGGCTTGCCGAACAGCTTCTGGGCGGTGGCCGTGTCGAACAGCGCGAGGCTGCCGCCGGCCGCGACATTGCCGTCGTCGGTGGTGAAGATGCCGGTGACGACCGGCTTCAGCACCGGGCCGTCGACCGAGATGCGCACGGTGTCGCCGACCTTGTAGCCGGCCCGCTTCGCGGTCTCCGAGTCGATCGCGACCTGGTTCGCGCCGTGCGGTGCGGCGCCCTCGGCCAGCGGGTACCGGGGGTCCTTGGACCCGTAGTAGTTGCCGCCCTGCGACTGGAAGCCGCCGCCGATGAGCTTGCCGTCCTTGTCGGCGATGGCGGTGAAGCCGCTGACGACGCCGATGGCGTTCGCCGCGCCCGGGACCTTGGCGCTCTTGTCCAGCAGGGCCTGGGTCAGCTCGTGGCGCTTGCCGATCCTGTTGCCCTTGTCCTCGTCCCATTTGGGGGTGACGGCGACGTCGACCTGGTCGAATCCCTTGGCCGAACTCTTCTGGTAGGCCTCGGAGATGGTGTTGGTGAAGACGAGGGTGCCGGACACGAACGCCACGCCGAGCATCACGGCGAGCACGGTCATCAGCAGCCTGGCCTTGTGCGCGAGTACGTTGCGCAGGGCGGTGCGGAACATCAGGAGGTACGGCCCTTCGCGTCGAACTGCTTCATGAAATCAAGCACGTTGTCGGCGGTGGGCTGGTACATCTCGTCGACGATCCGGCCGTCGGCGAGGAACACCACCCGGTCCGCGTACGCCGCGGCCACCGGGTCGTGGGTCACCATGACGACCGTCTGCCCCAGCTCCCGTACGGAGTTGCGCAGGAAGCCCAGGACCTCGGCGCCGGAGCGCGAGTCGAGGTTTCCGGTCGGTTCGTCGCCGAAGATGATGTCGGGCTTGGACGCGAGCGCCCGGGCCACGGCGACGCGCTGTTGCTGGCCGCCGGAGAGCTGGGCGGGACGATGGCTCAGACGGTCCCGCAGTCCGACCATCTGGATGACCGAATCCAGCCACTGCTTGTCCGGTTTGCGGCCAGCGATGTCCATCGGGAGCGTGATGTTCTCCAGGGCGGTCAGGGTCGGCAGCAGGTTGAACGCCTGGAAGATGAAGCCGATCTTGTCCCGCCGCAGCTTGGTCAGCTGCTTGTCCTTCAGTGAGCCCAGTTCGGTCTCGCCGATGCGGACCGAACCGGAGGAGAAGGTGTCCAGGCCGGCCACGCAGTGCATCAGCGTGGACTTGCCGGAGCCGGAGGGGCCCATGATCGCGGTGAACTCGGCCTGCCGGAACTCGCAGGTGACCCGGTCCAGGGCGACCACCTGGGTCTCGCCCTGTCCGTAGATCTTCGACAGATCCGTGGCGCGTGCGGCCACGGTGGTGGTCCGGCCGGCGACGGGGGTGGTGGTCACGGGATGGAACTCCTAGCGGGACGGCGTCGTTGAAGTACGCCTTCCATCGTGCTGGCCGTCCCGGGGCGTGTAGTCAGTCCCAGTCCTGGTTCCGAAGGCAGACTTCGGACGGACCGGACGGCTCGGCGTCATACCTGGGGATGACGGCGGGGCCTGATCCCGGCGCGCGCGGAGAACAGGTGGAGCCCCCTCGTTCGGGCGGTGAAATTCCGTCATTCCGCATGCGCGGCCGAGTGCCCCACGCAACGCTATTGGCAAGTGCGGATGGCCTGTTCCATGGTCTGATGCACCCTCAGACATCAATAAAATAAGACAACATCGGTCCGCCCGTCCGCTGTTGGAAGGATGCGTCCCGATAGGCTCGGAACTTCAAACGCGGAGCCCATGACCTGCCCGGATGGTGGAATGCAGACACGGCGAGCTTAAACCTCGCTGCCCCTTCGCGGGCGTGCCGGTTCAAGTCCGGCTCCGGGCACTTCCCGCCCACGCGGTGATCTCGCGCGCGTGGGCCGTCACTCCGTCGTCACCCCGGCGTCATCCCTCGTAGACGGTCAGTACGGCACCGTCGATCTCGATCCTGCGGCCGGCGCGCAGGCCGTCGCGGCGCAGTGTTCTCAGACACGTGTGGAAGACGGGCAGTTCGTCCGCGTCCAGGACGGCGGCGGCCAGTTGTACGAGTTCCATCACTGACTCGTCGGTCAGTACGTCGGGCAGTTCGCCGGAGAGCAGAACGACCGATTCACCGGCGGGCCCGCGGACCACGGCTGTGGCCGGGCCGCCATGCACGAACAACACATTCCCCCCTGGGAGCCCGGGGTCGTGCGGCTCTCGCTCCTCGGGCAGGACGAGAGACTAGCGGGGGGAGTCCGGCGCTTTCGGCCACAGTCGAATTCTTTTTCCGACTTCACGGAAGAGTGAACATCCGCGATCGCGGACCGCCGGGACCGGCTTCCGGACGGTCACTTCCTTGGCCAGGGGTTGGGGTGTGGGAGCTTTCGGGGGGTGGCGTTTCTGGGGTGTGGGGGGAGTTGTGGGTGGCCGGGGTGGGGCCGGGCCGTTGGCTGGGGGTGGGGGCGGGGGCGGGCCCGGGGTGCTTCGCGGTGCGGGCCGTACGGCCCTGTCTCGTACGCCCCTCTCCGGTGCGGGGTCCGGATAGCTCGCGGCGGCTTGTGGAGATGCGTCCGGGGCTGGGTTCGGTTCCCGGGTGGCCTGCCTCCTCCGCGGTGCCGCCCGGGTTTCGGGCGGTCTCGTCGTCGGTGGCGGGGCGGGTCTCGGGGGTCTCGCGGGGTGGGTCGGCTTCCCGGGGGTGGTTCCGGGGTGCTGGCTGGTTTTCGGGCCGGTCTCTTCCGCGGAGTGGGTCGGCTTCCCGGTGTGGTCTCGCTTGAGGGTGGGCTCTTCCGCGGTGTGGGTCGGATTGCTGGGGGTCGGTGCCGCCGGGGTGAGTCGGCTTTTCGGGGTCGGGTTCGCGGAGGGGGCCGGCTTGTCCGGGGTTAGTTCTTCGGGGTGCGGTCCAGCAGGGACTCGACCAGCGCGGCCACGTGGCGGCGGTCGTCGGCTGAGAGTTTCTGGACGCTGGCGATGAGGAGGTCGACCTCGGGGTCGGCCGGGTGGGCGGCGGTGTCCTCGGTGGCGGGGGTGCCGTACACGTGGATGCCGCAGGCCTCGGCGGCGGCGCGGCGGACGGTGTCCAGCGGGAGTTCCAGGCCCTTGGACAGGCCCTCCAACGTGGTCGACTGGGGCATGCGGACGACCCTGTCGGTGGTCGCCAGGTGGTGGACGGTGGAGCGCGGCACGCCACCGCGTCGGGCCACGTCGCCGTAGGACCAGCCCTTGCGGTCGAGGCGCTCACGGATCAACTGCTGGAGTGCGTTGGCCACGGGTGGGTCACTTCCTGCTCGCCGCTCGGCGGAACCGTCCATGTCGGGGCCGATTCTACGGGCGGGCCCACCCGCCGCCGAAAGGGTGATTCCCCGAACGGGTTGCGCAACGCCCCCGCGAGGCCCTAGTGTCCAATCTCGTTGGACAGCCCGTCCGACCAAGTTGGACGGAGTGTGGGGGGAACCTGACTCGGTCCGACCGGAAACGCCCATCCCTGAGGGGGAACTGACCATGATGGATGCCCACGAGCTCGAGGCCGAGTCCGCCGAACTGCTGCCGGGCCGGGAGGCCCTGGGCAAGTTGAAGTTCACCTTCAACCGGACGACGAACGTGACCAAGCACGTCGCCAACATCGAGGCGCACAACTCGTCCCTCGCCCTCAACGACCACTCGGTCGGGTCCGCGGCCGCCTCCAGCGCCTCGCAGACGATCAGCGTCACGCAGTAGCGCCCGCGCACCACCTCCACCAGCACCACCACCAGCGTCATCTTCTGAGAGGACATCTGTCATGAGCATGAACATGCACGAGCTGGACACCGAGTCCGCGGAGCTGCTGCCGGGCCGCGAGGCCCTGGGCAAGCTGAAGTTCACCTTCAACCGGACGACCAACGTCACCAAGCACATCGCCAACATCCAGGCCGACAACCAGTCCGCCGCCGTCAACGACCACTCCGCGTGGTCGGTCGCCGAGTCGCAGGCCGGGCAGACGATCTCCGTCAAGCAGTGACCCTGCGCTGACGACGGCCGCCGGGGCGGACCGCACCTGTGCGCGGTCCGCCCCGGCGGCCATGAGGGGGGCAGGACATGGGGGGAGACCACATATGACAGTGCTCGGAGACGGGACCCCGACGCTGTACGACCCCGGGCCGGTGCCCGGGCCCGGCGGCCGGCCGGTGACCTACGAGCAGGTGGCGACGGGCAGCCTGCCGGTCGTCGAACAGCAGCTGGTGCCGCGGCTGAGCGCGGGGCTTCAACTGCACGGCGAGTACCAGGGATCGGGGTTCACCGAGCCCAAGTACATCGCCCGTCGGGGGGACGGGCAGGTCGTGCAGCTGTCACGGCTGCTGTATCTCGTGGCGTCGTCCGTGGACGGCGTACGCGACATCGAGTCGATCGCCCACCGGGTGAGCGCGAGATTCGGCCGCGAGGTCAGCGGCGAGAACATCCGCTACCTGGTGGAGAAGAAGCTCGAACCACTCGGGGTGACGGTCCCCGAGGGCCAGGAGAGCGACGAGGTCGACGCACCGCGCTCCGACCTGCTGCTCGCCCTCAAGGGCCACCGGGTCATCTTCAACGAGCGCCGTACGGCACGGATCGCGCGGATGTTCACGTGGCTGCACCGGCCGGTCGTGGTCGCGGTCATGATGGCGGCGGCCGTGGCCATGGACGTCTGGCTGTTCGCCTTCTACGGGGCGATCGAACCGGTCCTGGAGGTCCTCGACCAGCCGGTGCTGATCCTGGTCGTGTTCGTCCTGACCGTGGCCTCGCTCGTCTTCCACGAGTTCGGCCACGCCTCCGCGTGCAGATACGGCGGCGCCCGGCCCGGGTGCATCGGCTGCGGGATCTTCCTGATCTGGCCGTCGATGTACACCGACGTCACCGACGTCTACCGGATCGGACGCGGCGGGCGGATCAGGACCGACCTGGGCGGGGTCTACTTCAATGTGGTCTTCATGCTGGCCATGGCCGGCCTGTACTTCGCCA
The DNA here is from genome assembly GCF_040651535.1 of Streptomyces sp. NPDC048420. NCBI lineage: Bacteria > Bacillati > Actinomycetota > Actinomycetes > Kitasatosporales > Streptomycetaceae > Streptomyces > Streptomyces sp. NPDC048420. The sequence goes on along the minus strand of NZ_JBEZKG010000025.1, from coordinate 39,506 downwards.
CGGGGGAGCCGTTCTTCCTCGCCGCGGTCTATCTCGGACACTTCGAGATCCTCGAACAGCTGATGCCGGCGGTACGCCTGGACGGCTACTACATCCTGGGCGACCTCGCGGGTGTCCCCGACCTCTACGGCAAGATCAAGCCGATCCTCCTCGGTCTGGTGCCGGGGCGGAGGGGGCGGGCCGCCCGCAAGGAGGTCGCCGGGCTGAAGAAGTCGGCGCGGACCGTCGTGGCGACCTGGGTGCTGACCATGGTGCCGTTGATCATCGGCGAGCTGGCGTACGCGCTGTGGAACCTGCCGAGGATCATCGCCACGATCACCCGGTCCATGGTCGAGCAGTTCTCCGGCACCGGGTCGGCCCTCGCGGACGGCAAGGTCGTCGAAGGACTCGTCGGGGTGCTGGGCTGTCTGATGCTGCTGATCCCGATGGGCGGGGTCGTCTATCTCACCGTGAAGATCGGGGGGCGGATCGTCCGCGCCGCGAAGCGCTCGACGGCGGGGCGGCCGAAGCTGCGGCTGGCCCTGTGCGCGTGCGTCCTCGCCGGTCTGACGGGGCTCAGTTACGCCTGGACGTCCGGGCTGACACCCCAGCCGCTCCCCAAGAAACCCCCGATCGCGCCGATCCTCCAGCCCGGGGTGTCGACGGAGGAACCGGGGCCCCGCCAGGCCACGACTCCGGACGGCAACACGTCGACGTCGGACGGGGACGGCTCCGACGACCCCGCGGGCACGGTACCCGGCGGGGTCCCGCAGTCGGACGCGGTACGCCCCTCGGGCTCCGGCGGCGCCTCCTCGCCCGGGGCGTCCAAGGGTGCGTCGGCGTCCGCCTCACCGGCACCCTCGGCGAAGGCGCCGGGCGCGTCGACCGGCGCGTCCGGCGGGCCCGCGTCCCCGACCCAGGGCACGTCGGCGGGCCCGCAGCCGTCGTCACCGGGCACGGGGCAGGGCTCTTCGACCCCCGATCCCTCCCCGACCCCGTCGGAGAGCATCCCGCCGTCCCCGCCGGACACCCCGTCCCCGTCACCGGCGAGCGGTTCACCGGGGGCGTCCTGAGGGGGCACTGCTGTGCGGGCCGATTCGAGCAATGCCTTCCCGCTCCCAGGTCCGGCCGATGGCTCGTCGGTGGGTGCCCATATCCCGGCCCAGGCCCGACGCGACCTTCCGCGCGTGCCACAGGGCCGGCCTGGAGGCGGGGCTCGGTTCTCGTCCTGGGGCCAGTGCGCCCGTCCTCTGGGGCCGGCACTGCGGCCGCGTTCTTGTCCCGGGGTCACGTTCGGCCCGGGCCTGGGGCTGGTACTGCGTCGGTGTTGCAGGGCCGCGCTCGGGTCCGCGTTTTGGGGCCTGGCCTTGGCCCGTGTTCCGGTGGCGCGCTCGGTTCTCGTTACGGGGGTGCGTTCGGCCCGGGCCTGGGGCTGGTACTGCGCCCGCGTTGCAGGGCCACGCCCGGGTCCGCTTTCCGGGGTCCGGCCTTGGCCCGCGTTCCGGGGGTGCGCTCGGTTCTCGTCCCGGTGGGGCGCTCGGCCCGGGGTCCGGGGCTGGTACTGCGCCCGCGTTGCAGGGCCACGCCCGGGTCCGCGTTCCGGGGTTCAACAAAATCGGCTCTCGTCCCGGGAGTCACGTTCGGCCCGGGTCCTGGGGGGGCGGCGGTACTGCGCCGGCGTTCGAGGCCACGCCCGGGTCCGCTTTCCGGGGCCCGGCCTCGGCCCTCGTTCCGGGTCCCGCTCGGCCCTCGTCCCGGGCCGCGCTCCGCCCGCCTCCCAGGCCGCGCTCCGCCCGCCCCCCGTAGCCCCCGTAGTGGCCGGTTCCGGCGGTCGGCTTCGTCCGTCACCCCCCACTTCCGTACGATCCATCCACCCAAGGAGATCCCTTGAGCAGCCACCGAAAACCCCGTACCACCACCCCACTCACCCGGCGTGCCATGCGTGTGGGGCTGTTCGCCGCCGGTGTCGCCGGTGTGGCGACCGCTGTGCCGGCGCAGGCCTCCACCGGCGGTCCCTCGAAGGTCGCCGTCGCCTCGGACCATGTGTTCAGCCGGGCCAACCAGCTCGACCACACGGAGTCGAAGGACTCGTTCACCATCCGCCAGTACGGCAAGGTGAGCGCAGCCAACGTGCGGAACCAGGCCAACGCGGTCTCGTCGGGCTGTTCCGCCGACGACGCCTGCCGTTCGGTCGCGCTGTCCTTCCAGATCGTCACCTTCGCCGGTGAGCAGACACGGCTCAACGCCGTGAACCTCAGTGACGCCGCCAACAAGAGCTGCACCGGCTGCCAGACCCTGGCCGGCGCCTACCAGTTCGTGGTCTCCACGCCCACCCCGCTCACCCTCGACACCGCCCACCGCCGCCAACTCGCCGACGTCCACCGCCGACTGGACACCCTGACCCGCTCCAAGATCCCCGCGACCGACCTGCGCACCCAGGCCGACGCCCTGGCCGCCGAGGTCAACGGCATCCTCAAGGACGCCGTGGACAGCGCCCCGAAGGGCGACGCCCAGGAGGACGTCACCATGCGCCGCCACCTGGACGGCTGGCCACCCCGCTGATCCGACCGCCCGTCCGGCCCACGGCAGCCTTCCGTGGGCCGGACGGACCGCGCGGACCATTGACACCGGCAGACCCGCAGCGCAGACTCACCTCGTAAAGTGAAAAAAACTTCACCATGCGAACAACGGTTCTCCGAAGGGAACGCCCGATGCGCACCACCGTCGGCATCATCGGAGCCGGCCCCGCCGGCCTCCTCCTCGCCCGCCTCCTCCACAACGCAGGCATCGACTCGGTCGTCCTGGAGAGCCGCGACCGCGCCTACGTCGAGCACCGCCAGCGTGCCGGAATCCTGGAGCAGGGCACGGTCGACGTCCTGCGCGAGGCCGGCGCCGGTGAGCGCATGGACCGCGAGGGGCTCCAGCACGACGGTATCGAGCTGCGCTATGACAAGAAGCGCCACCGCGTCGACTTCCCCGCCCTCACCGGCGGCCGGTCCGTGATGGTCTACGCCCAGACCGAGGTCTGCAAGGACCTCATCGCCCTCCAGCTCAAGGACGGCGGCCCGCTCCTCTTCGAGGCCGAGGCCCTGGCCGTCGAGGGCGCCGACACCGACGCCCCGAAGATCCGCTTCCGGCACGAGGGGCGTGAGGACGTCCTGGAGTGCGAGTACGTCGTCGGCTGCGACGGCTCCTGGGGCGTCGCGAGGAAGGCGATCCCTGCCGAGCTGACCAAGGTCTTCGAGCGGACGTACCCCTTCGGCTGGCTCGGCATCCTCGCCGACGTCCCGCCCTCCCACGACGAACTCGTCTACGCCCGCCACGACCGCGGCTTCGCCCTGCTGTCCATGCGCTCCCCGTCCGTCTCCCGCCTCTACCTCCAGGTCCCCGAGGGCACCGACGCGGACAGCTGGGGCGACGAGGAGATCTGGGACGAGCTGGAGCGCCGCTTCGAGACCGACGACGACTGGACGCTCGACCGGGGCCCGATCACCCAGAAGTCCGTCACCCCCATGCGGTCCTACGTCCACGAGCCCATGCGGTACGGCCGCCTCTTCCTGGCCGGCGACGCGGCGCACATCGTCCCGCCCACCGGCGCCAAGGGCCTGAACCTCGCCGTGGGGGACGTCGTGACCTTCGCGAGGGCGCTGACGTACCAGAAGGAGACCGGTTCGGCCGAGCGCCTCGACGCCTACTCCGAGACCTGCCTGCGCCGGGTGTGGCAGGCCGAACGGTTCTCGTACGACATGACGAGCCTCCTGCACCGGGCGCCCGAGGCCACTCCCTTCGAGGACCGGATGCAGCGGGCCCGGCTGGAGCGGATCGCCGGGTCGAAGGCGGCCGAGACGGACCTCGCGGAGGGGTACACCGGCTTCCCCTTCGAGTGAGGCCCCTCCCGGTGCCGGGAATCACGCGTGCGCGTAGCGTGTTGGCCAGCACAACGAGGGAAGATCCTCCTCAAGCACTAGGGTCATTCCTTTGCCTACCCATTACTCTTGAGGCAAGGCCCACACACGGTGGCCATGGAGGAGTGAAATGAGGAGCAGCAACCCGGTCTTCTCGCGACGGGGGTTCAGCCGCGACAACGGCTACGCGGGCTTCAACACCGCGCCGCAGGCCGGGGGCGCAGCCGTAGGCGCGCAGGGCACCAACCCGTACGCGACCAACCCCTATGCGACCAACCCCTACGCCCAGGACCTTCAGCAGGGCGCGCCGCCGCAGGCCCCGGTCACCACCGGCCGGATGACGATGGACGACGTCGTCATGCGCACCGGCACCACGCTCGGCGTCCTGGTCGTCACGGCCGCGCTCGCCTGGGCGCTGCTGCCCGTCGACGACGCCAACATCGGCCGCTCGTACGGCATCGGCATCGGTGCCGCGGTCATCGGCATGGTCCTGGCGCTCGTCCAGTCCTTCAAGCGCACGGCCACGCCCGCGCTGATCGTGTCGTACGCCGCGTTCGAGGGCGTGTTCCTCGGCGTCATCTCCAGCATCGTCGACAACCGCATCGCGAGCGGCGCGGCCATGCAGGCCGTGATCGGCACGCTGGCGGTCTTCACCGCCGTACTCGTGGCGTACAAGGCCGGCTGGATCCGCGTCAACCGCCGGTTCTACGGCTTCGTCATGGCGGCCACGCTCGGCTTCGTGCTGCTGATGGTGGTCAACATGCTGTTCGCCGTCTTCGGCGGCGGTGACGGCCTCGGCTTCCGCAGCGGCGGCCTCGGCATCCTGTTCGGCATCATCGGCGTCCTGCTCGGCGCGTGCTTCCTGGCCCTCGACTTCAAGCAGGTCGAGGACGGCATCGCCTTCGGCGCGCCGAAGGAGGAGGCCTGGCTGGCGGCGTTCGGTCTGACGCTGACGCTGGTCTGGATCTACATGGAGTTCCTGAGGCTCATCGCGATCCTCAACAGCAACGACTAGCCTCCGACGGTCGTACGACGAAGGGCCCCGGGTCTGCCACCCGGGGCCCTTCGGCATGTGCGCGGCTCAGAAGTACCTGCGCGCGGCCCTCCTCAGGTCGTACTCGTGGATGATCGCCTTCGCGTGGCCGTACGCGAGGTTGTGTTCGTGGCGGAGCCAGCTGACCTTTTCCTCGAAGCGGAAGAGGGCCGGGCCTTCGTCGACGGTGCGCAGCCAGTCGGACACTTCACGACCGGTGCAATGGGGGATGCGGGCGAGCATGTTGCGGTGGGTCTCCTCGGAGAAGACTTGGGACATCGGCGCCTCCGTGCGCATGGGATGTAAGCCGGTCCTTCAGGTCACCGTGCCTGAGCGTTCGCGTGTTGGCAACAGTCCCGGTGGGACGCGTACGGTTGCGGCGTGGCTGATACCTCGCGTCTGACCCAGGCTGTGGACCACTTCGCCGACCGGTTGCGGGCCGCGCCGCAGTCCCGTTTGCAGCGGGGCGCTGCCGCTGAGGCTTTGCAGTTGGCCCGGGAGTTCGCTCGTCGGGCGCAGGTTCTGGAGGAGCCGGGGACGTCGCTGCGTGAGATGCCGGAGGCGGGGATGTTCGCCGCGGCCGACCAGATCACCGTGGCTGTGCATGACTTGGCCCTCGTGCTGGATGACGAGGGCCAGGTTGATGAGGCTGTGCGGTTGGTGGAGGAGGCGCAGAAGAGGGCGGGGGTTTGAGGTTTCGTGGCGACTGCGGGCCCGGTGGGGGCTAGTCGCGCAGTTCCCCGCGCCCCTGGGAGTTGCAGTTGCCCTGCGCCCCGAGGCGAGCCCCTCAAAGACTTGCTATGACCCTGTCCGCCAAGATGTAGACGTTCTCTTCTCCGCACGCGAACGTCAGTGTGTACGCGCCCGAGATGCCCGAGCCGCCCAGCAGGACCGGGGTCTGGCCTACGCGGAGGGCTGCCGCGAGGCGTTCGGCGGTTTCCCTGTGGCCCGGGGTCATGCAGAGGGTCGTACCGTCGGCGAAGACGTAGACGTCCAGGGTGCCGAGGGGGCCCGGGCGGACATCCGCCAGCTCGGTGCCGGAGGAGGCCAGTTCCTCCAGGGTGGCCACCGTGCGTTCGTGGTCGTTCACCATCGGTGAGGCGACCGGCACGAAGTCCGGGTGCGAGGGGTGGCGGCGGCGGGCCGCGGCCAGTTCAGGGCTGTCGGCGGCGAACTCGTCGGTGTCCGCGGTCGGCTCCGTCACCGGCTCCAGCGGCTCCAGACCCACGAAGTCGGCCTGACGGGGCAGGAACAGCTCGCTGTCGGGGAGGCCGAGCAGTGAGGGCGCGTCGGAGGCTTCACGCGACTCCTGGGCTGCCCAGAACGCCCGCGCCTCGGCGAGCTCCCGCTCCCGCTCCTCGGCGAGGGCCTCGGCAACGGCGGCGCGTATCTCGTCGACGTCAGTGGCGGGGCGGGCGGCCGGTACGAGACCCCGTACGGGCGCGGTGTTGTTCCTGGCGAGCTCGGTGTGCAGGGCGGCGACCTGCCGGCGCAGCACCATGAGGGTGCGCAGGACGGCGACGCCCACGGCGCCCGTGGCGGCCGTGGTGACCAACAAGGCGATCGGCATGGCGCTCACTGACGTACTCCCGGTTCAAAGTCGACCCCCGACTTCCTACATCAGCTTGAAGGGCGGACTATCCAACTGTCAGTGCGTAACGTCACGAAACGGACAGGACTTTGGGCCCGGGGTTTAGCGAGGGAAGGGTGTGACCTGCGGAAATCCCGCCGCGAGCGATATAGGTCACATCCTGGGGGAGATTGGATCACAAATCGGCCCAGAACCTTGGACTTTCCTTGGTTCTGGGCCAAAGGGTGGCGCTGGGTTTCCGCCTGGATACGGTCCGTCAGCTGAGGCGCTCGATGACCATGGCCATGCCCTGGCCACCACCCACGCACATCGTCTCCAGACCGAACTGCTTGTCGTGGAACTGGAGGGAGTTGATGAGGGTGCCGGTGATGCGGGCGCCCGTCATGCCGAAGGGGTGGCCCACCGCGATCGCGCCGCCGTTGACGTTCAGCTTCTCCAGCGGGATGTTCAGGTCGCGGTAGGACGGGATCACCTGGGCGGCGAACGCCTCGTTGATCTCGACCAGGTCGATGTCGTCGATCGTGAGACCGGCGCGGCGCAGGGCCTGGTTCGACGCCTCCACCGGGCCGAGGCCCATGATCTCGGGGGACAGGCCCGAGACGCCGGTCGACACGATGCGGGCGAGCGGGGTGAGGCCGAGCTCGCGCGCCTTGGTGTCGCTCATGATGACGACCGCGGCGGCGCCGTCGTTGAGCGGGCAGCAGTTGCCGGCGGTCACGAGTCCGTCGGGGCGGAAGACCGGCTTCAGGCCCTGCACGCCCTCCAGGGTGACGCCGGCGCGGGGGCCGTCGTCCTTGCTGACCACGGTGCCGTCGGGAAGCGTGACCGGGGTGATCTCGCGCTCCCAGAAGCCGTTCTTGATGGCTTCCTCGGCGAGGTTCTGCGAACGGACACCGAACTCGTCCATGTCCTGACGGGTGACGCCCTTGCTGCGGGCCAGGTTCTCCGCGGTCTGGCCCATCGCGATGTACGGGTCGGGGAGCAGGCCGTCCTCGCGCGGGTCGTGCCAGGTGGAGCCCTCGGACGCGGCGGTGGCGGCGGTGCGGGCCTGGGCCTCGGCGAAGATTGGGTTCGTGGTGTCCGGGAGGCCGTCCGAGCTGCCCTTGGCGAAGCGGGAGACCGTCTCGACACCGGCCGAGATGAAGACGTCGCCCTCGCCGGCCTTGATGGCGTGCAGGGCCATGCGGCTCGTCTGCAGCGAGGAGGAACAGTAACGGGTGATCGTGCAGCCCGGCAGGTGGTCCATGCCCATCTGTACGGCGACGATGCGGCCCAGGTTGTAGCCCTGCTCACCGCCGGGGAGGCCGCAGCCGAGCATCAGGTCGTCGATGTCGTGCGGGTCCAGCTCGGGGACCTTGGCGAGGGCGGCCTGGATGATCGTGGCGGTGAGGTCGTCGGGGCGCAGGTCCTTGAGCGAGCCCTTGACGGCGCGGCCGATGGGGGAGCGGGCGGTCGAGACGATCACGGCTTCGGGCATCACGGCTCCATTGGCGTACAGGGTGTTCTTCCGGGCGTGGTTGCTTGCGAAGTTACCCGGACGTATGGCCCGGGTCACGGGGACGGCGGTGTGACCTATGTCTAAGCGCTTGCTTGGTCCTCCGGCGGTTCAGCCGACAGGACTGCGGGCCGGTGAGGGCGTGCGTCCTGGGGGCTGCGCCCCCAGACCCCCATCGGCCCGAAGGGCCTCGTCCTCAAGCGCCGGACAGGCTGAAAGTGCCCGAACCGGCACTGTTCACTGGACGCCTGTCACGCTGGTGGGTGAAGGCTCCGTCGCCCTGACCCGCTGCCTCCGCCTGCGCTTCAGCAGGGCCCACGGGCCCCTGGGACCCGTCGGCATCGCCGCCGCGACCTCCGTGCCTGCCTCCGAGGCCGCTTCCGCCGCCGCCCTCGCCACCGGCAGGAAGCCCTCGCGGCGGGAGACGTCCGGGCGGTCCTCGTCGGCCGGCCACAGGCCGAGGGCCGCGCACACCGTGGGGAGGACCGCCATGGCCGCCGTCGCGTACCCCTCCGCGGAGGGGTGGTAGTTGTCGGGGCCGAACAGCTCGCGGGGGTTCGCCTCGAACTCCGGGCCCAGCAGGTCACCGAGGGACACCGTGCGGCCGCCCTGCTCGACCGCGCCGATCGTCTGGGCGGCCGCCAGCTGCCGGGAGGCTCTGCGGGCCAGCCACCGCAGCGGCTGCTGGACCGGCTCGATCGTGCCCAGGTCGGGGCAGGTCCCGACGACGACCTCGGCACCGGCCGTGCGCAGCCGCCGTACCGCCGAAGAGAGGTGACGGACCGAACGGGTCGCCGGCATCCGGTGGGTGACGTCGTTCGCGCCGATCATGATCACGCAGATGTCGGGCACCCGCGCGGGGTCCGACAGGACCAGCGCGACCTGGCGGTCCAGGTCGTCCGAGGTGGCCCCGGGCAGGGCGACGTTACGGAACTCCACCGGGCGCTCCGCCACCGCTGCGAGACCCGAGGCCAGCAGGGCGCCCGGGGTCTGGGCCGCCCGGTGCACCCCCTGGCCCGCGGCCGTGGAGTCGCCCAGCATCACCAGACGCAGGGGAGGTTCGCCGGGGACGGTGTAGACATGGCCGTACCGGCCCTCGGCCTGCGGGACGTGCGGCGTCGTGCCGTTGCCCACCTGCCGCTTGGCCAGCCGCACCTCCGCCAGCAGCAGGCCCATGGCCGCCGCGCCGACCAGACCGATCCCGCCGCCGCCGTATGCCGCGCCGGCCGCGATCCGCCGGGCCACCCTCGCCCTCGACATGCTCGTCATACGTCGCCGCCACCTCCGTCGTACTGGGCTACACCCACTCCTTGCCCCGCACCGACCGTGGCCCAATCCCAACGGGGAGTGAACGGCCGTCATGGCGCCCGAACAGGCCATAGGCTGGCGGAACCACTACGACCACTTCTTTTGCAGCATCCGGAGACAACGGTGCAATTCCACGACTCGATGATCAGCCTCGTCGGCAACACCCCGCTGGTGAGGCTCAACAGCGTGACCAAGGGCATTCGGGCGACCGTCCTGGCCAAGGTGGAGTACTTCAACCCCGGCGGTTCCGTGAAGGACCGCATCGCCCTGCGCATGATCGAGGCGGCGGAGGAGAGCGGCGCGCTCAAGCCCGGCGGCACGATCGTCGAGCCGACCAGCGGCAACACCGGGGTCGGACTCGCCATCGTGGCGCAGCAGAAGGGGTACAAGTGCATCTTCGTGTGCCCCGACAAGGTGAGCACGGACAAGATCAACGTGCTGCGGGCGTACGGGGCGGATGTGGTCGTCTGCCCGACCGCCGTCGACCCCGAGCACCCGGACTCGTACTACAACGTCTCCGACCGGCTGGTCCGTGAGACGCCGGGCGCGTGGAAGCCCGACCAGTACTCCAACCCCAACAACCCGCTCTCCCACTACCACTCCACCGGCCCCGAGCTGTGGGAGCAGACGGAGGGGAAGGTCACCCACTTCGTGGCGGGCGTCGGCACCGGCGGCACCATCTCCGGGACCGGCCGCTATCTGAAGGACGCGAGCGACGGCAAGGTCCAGGTCATCGGCGCCGACCCCGAAGGCTCGGTGTACTCGGGCGGCTCCGGGCGGCCGTATCTCGTCGAGGGCGTCGGCGAGGACTTCTGGCCGACGGCCTACGACCGGACCGTGGCCGACGAGATCGTCGCCGTCTCCGACAAGGACTCCTTCCAGATGACCCGCCGCCTCGCCAAGGAGGAGGGCCTGCTGGTGGGCGGCTCCTGCGGGATGGCGGTCGTGGCGGCGCTGCGGGTGGCCGAGCGGCTGGACGAGAACGGCGTGGTGGTCGTGCTGCTGCCGGACAGCGGACGCGGCTACCTCTCGAAGATCTTCAACGACGAGTGGATGGCGGACTACGGCTTCCTGGAGGACGAGGGCCCCAGCGCCCGCGTCGCCGACGTCCTGAGCGACAAGGTGCACGGCGCCATCCCCTCCCTCGTCCACATGCATCCCGACGAGACCGTCGGCCAGGCCATCGAGGTCCTGCGGGAGTACGGCGTCTCGCAGATGCCGATCGTGAAGCCGGGCGCCGGTCACCCGGACGTGATGGCCGCCGAGGTCGTCGGCTCGGTCGTCGAACGCGAACTGCTCGACGCCCTGTTCGCCAAGCGGGCGTCCTTGGAGGACCCGCTGGAGAAGCACATGTCGGCCCCGCTGCCCCAGGTCGGCTCCGGCGAACCGGTCGGTGACCTGATGCAGGTGCTGGGTTCCGCGGACGCGGCGATCGTCCTCGTCGAGGGCAAGCCCACCGGAGTCATCAGCCGGCAGGATCTGCTGGCCTTCCTCGCCAAGGGCGGCAAGTGACGGCAAACGTCCGGTGAACGGGGCGTGGACGTGGTGAAGTTGCGGTTTCCCACCCATCGGGTGGGGTTCGCGGAACTGGTACGAGCGCGTCACGTCCACGCAGCACACGCTTAACACGGGTCCGGCACATTAGTGGATGTCGGCAGGGCGGGAGCGGCTCCCCGCCCAGGCCGGCACCGAACGTCCAAGGACCTCCGGAGCGGCTCCCGGACCTCCAAGGACGCCGGACGTCAGACCTGGCCCTGACCCGGTCGACGTCCCTCGCGGGGACCGCCGTCGTCCCGCCCCCCGGTAACGGGGGTGCGGCGGTCCCCGCGCACAATCTTTCCCGGTTCAGTGGGCGGTCGCCCAACTTCCCAGCAGCGCCAGGCGCTCAGCCGTCTCCGAGCCCGGCTCCGGGGTGTAGACCACCAGCGTCTGCTCCGGTGACTCCGGCAGCGTCAGCGACTCGTACGACAGGGTCAGCGGGCCTGCGACCGGGTGCCGGAAGCGCTTCACGCCGTACATGCACGCCCTGACCTGGTGGTCGGCCCACAGTCGGCGGAAGTCCTCGCTCTTGAGGGAGAGTTCGCCGACCAGCTCGCGCACGTCCCGGTCGTCGGCGTACTCGCCCGCCCTCAGCCGCAGGGTGGCGACGCACTGCGCGGCGACCGTGTTCCATTCGGGATAGAGGTCGCGGCCCTCGGGTTCCAGGAAGAGCTGGCGGACGACGTTGCGCCGGGCGGGAGCCAGGCGGCTGAAGCCTTGCAGGGCGTCCCCGAGGGAGTTCCAGGCGAGTGCCTCCATGGCGGGGCCGAGGACGAAGGCCGGAGTGTGCTCCATGCTGTCGAGCAGCCGCTGGACGCCGGGGCGGACACCTGGGGGTGGTGTGCTGTGGCGGTGCCTGTCCTTCTTCGGTGGCCGGGCCACCGTGCGCAGATAGGCGTGCTCGGTCCCGTCCATGCGCAGCACCCGGGCGATGGCGTCCAGGACCGCGTCGGAGACGCTCGGCCCGCGGCCCTGCTCCAGGCGGATGTAGTAGTCGACGCTCACCCCGGCCAGCTGCGCCACCTCCTCGCGGCGCAGCCCGGGCACCCGGCGCCTGCCGTACGAGGGCAGCCCCACGTCCTCGGGCTGGATGCGGGCGCGGCGCGAGCGCAGGAAGTCTCCGAGATCCCCGTCCATGGGTTCGATCGTAGGGGAGGGCCAGGATTCGAACCTGGTACTGGCAGACCCAGGAAAAGCTCATCCCTGGGTACGGCCGCCCGGGCGGCGGAGGGTGAGGGCCGAGGCCGGGGACACACCCCGGCGGACCTTTCAGCCGAGGAGCACCTGAATGTCGTACGAGAATCTGGCCGGCCGAACCGCCGTCGTCACCGGGGCCGCGAGCGGGATCGGTGAGGCGGTCGCCGTGACGCTGGCCGCGCAGGGGGCGAGGGTCGCGCTGCTGGCGCGGCGCGCGGAGCGGCTCGACGCCGTCGTGGAGAAGATCCGGGCGGACGGCGGGCAGGCGCTGGCCGTGGTCGCCGACGTCACGGACGACGCGTCGGTCGCGGCCGCGGTGGAGCGGATCCATGAGGCCTACGGGTCCGTCGACCTGGTCGTCAACAACGCGGGCGTCATGCAGCCGAACCCGATCGAGGACGCGCGCGTCGACGAGTGGCAGGCGATGATCGACACCAACCTCACCGGCGTGCTGCGGATCACCGGCGCGTTCGCCAAGGACCTCGGGGAGGCGGCGGCGCGGGGCGGCAGCGCGGATCTGGTGAACGTCTCGTCCATCGCCGCGCATCTGACCGGCTATCCCGGCGTCGCGGTGTACGGGGCGACGAAGGCCGCGGTCACGCATCTCTCGGCTCTGCTGCGGAGCGAGTTCGGGCCGCGGGGGGTACGGGTGACCAACATCGAGCCGGGGGTGACGGAGACGGAGATCGTCTCGCATCTCGACGAGGGCGGGCAGGAGATGGTCGGGGGGCTGGTCGAGGCGTTCGGCGCGTTGGCGCCGGGCGAGCTGGCGGATGTGGTCGCCTACGTTGCCAGTCGGCCTCGGCATGTGAATCTGCGGCAGGTTGTGGTGTTGCCTACGCGTCAGGTGTGAGGTTCGCCCAAGAGCTCGGGTGGGGCTGTTGTGGGGCGGGTGCGGGTTCATGGGGGCTGGTCGCGCCCGCGCGGCGGAGCCGCATGTCGATACAGCCCCGCGCCCCTACGGGGCGCCCCTCAGTCCTGCCAGTCGCTGCCGCGCCGGTCGCGGCGGCCCCGGAACAGTTCCGGGTTGGTCTTCGCTGCCTGGAAGGCGTTCACGCCCACGATGCCGGCCCAGGCCACCAGGAGGCCCGGGAGGTGGGCGATGCCGCCGCCGATCGCGGAGAGCGGGATCGCCAGCACCATGGAGACGATGCCGAAGCCGAAGCGTTCGCCGAACGAGTCGGTCGGCTTCGGTGAGCGGGCGCCGCGCGCCGTCACCATCTGCTGTTCCGCGAGCTGCCTGCGCAGCCGGCGGTCCACCGCGCCGTCGATCCGCTGGTCGACCTTCTCCAGGAACGAGTCGACCAGCGCGGACTCGTACTCCTCGCCCAGTTCCCTGCGGGCCTGCAGGGTGGCGTTGAGTTCCTTCTTGAGTTCGGGGTCCCGCGCGTCCATTCCGGTCATGGGTTCCACGGTAGGGAGCCCCGCGCCCCGCTGCACGGGGGTTAGCCCCCGTGTTCGGGGTCGGGATCTCAGGAGGTCGTCAGACCGTGCTGCTTCGCGTACGCGTTCGCCACGTCCTCCGGGTCCTTCTTGTCGTTGTCGACCTGGCTGTTGAGCTGGGTGAGCTGGGCCGTGGTCAGGATGTTGCCGAGGCGGGCGAGGGCCTTGCGGACGGTGTCGTCGGCCTTGCGGTCGGCGATCAGGGGGACGATGTGCTGGCTGGGGATGAGGTTCTTGGGGTCGGTCAGTACGACCCAGTCGTGGGCGGCGATGTCGGTGTCGGTGGTGAAGAGGTTCGCCACGTCCACGTCCCCCTTCTTCAGGGCGCCCTTGACCAGGGGGCCGTCCGAGTCGAGTGACTTGAACTCCTTGAACTCGACGCCGTACACGTCCTTCAGGCCGACCACGCCCACCTGGCGCTTCTTCACCTCGGGGGCGGCGCCGATGACCAGTTTGCCGTTCTGCTTGGCGAGGTCGGCGAGGGTGACGAGGCCGTACTTCTCGGCGGTGGCCCGGGTGACGACGAAGCAGTCGGAGTCGGCCGCCTGGCCGTAGGGGAGCACCTGGAGGCCGCCTGGCAGGGCCAGGGTGAGGGCGTTCTGCATGGTGCCCGGTTCGGCGGAGGTGTCCTTGGGGGCGAGGTAGTTGAGGAGGGCGCCCTGGTACTCGGGGAGCAGGTCGATGTCGCCCGCCTTGAGGGCGGGGATCACGATCTCTCGGGTGCCGAGGTTGGGGCGGACCTTGACCTTGACGCCGGCCTGCTGGAGCACCGCCGCGTAGAGGTAGCCGAGGACCTGGTTCTCGGTGAAGTTGGCGGTGCCGATGGTGATTCCGCCCTTGCTGGAGCCGCTGCCGCCGGAGGTGGTTCCGCCGCCGTCGAGGGAGGTGATGCCGCTGGAGCAGGCGGCGAGGGCGGGCACGGAGGCCGCTGCGAAGAGGCCGCCGAGGAGGGTGCGTCGGTTCATCTCAGGGGTCCTTAGGCGGTGCGGTGGCGGAAGAGGAAGCGCTGGAGGGCGGAGAGGAGCAGGTCGAGGGCTACGGCGATGACGGCGACCAGCACCGCGCCGCCGAGCACCTGCACGAGGTCGCGCTGGGCGAGGCCGTCGAACACGTAGCGGCCGAGGCCGCCGAAGGAGACGTAGGCCGCGATGGTCGCGGTGGCGACGACCTGGATCAGTGCCAGGCGCAGGCCGGTCATGATCAGGGGGAGCGCGAGGGGCAGTTCGACCTGGAAGAGGACCTGGTGGCCGCGCATGCCCTGGCCGCGGGCGGCGTCGCGCACGTCAGGGTCGACGGCCGTCATGCCGGCGTAGGTGTTGGTGACGATCGCAGGGACCGCGAGGGCGACGAGGGCGACGTAGACCGGGAGCATGGACAGTCCGCCGGCCAGGAAGACCAGCACGACCAGGCCGACGGTCGGCAGGGCGCGGCCGAAGGACGCGAGGTTGATCGCGAGGAAGGCGCCCTTGCCGGTGTGGCCGATGAGCAGGCCGAGGGGCAGGCCGATCGCGGCCGCGATGAGGGTCGCGAGGAGCGAGTACTGGAGGTGCTCGGCGAGGCGGTGGGCGATGCCGTCGGAGCCGGCCCACTGGGAGCCGCTGGTCAGCCACGTGCCGAGGTTCTTGAGGAGTTCGTACATCGCTCAGGCTCGCTTCCGGCGCCACGGGGTCAGGGCGTACTGCACGGCCACCAGCAGGGCGTCCGCGACCACGGCGAGGAGGATGGTCAGGACCACGCCCACGATCACCGGGGTCGGGAAGTCGCGCTGGAAGCCGTCGGTGAAGAGCTGGCCGAGACCGCCGTCGCCGATGTAGGTGGCGACCGACACCAGGGAGATCGACATGACGGTCGCGATGCGGACGCCCGCCATGATCACCGGGAGTGCCAGGGGGAGTTCGACGGTCAGGAGGGTGCGCAGAGGGCGGGTGCCCATCGCCCTCGCGGCCTCCTTGGTCTTCGCGGGGACCGAGTCGAGGCCCTCGACTGTGTTCCGCAGCAGGACGACCAGCGTGTAGACGGTCAGGCCGATCACGGTGGTGGTGCGGGTCAGGCCGCTGACCGGCAGGAGCAGCACGAAGATCGCGATCGAGGGGATCGTGAACAGGACGTTGGAGAGGCCGAGCAGGAAGCCGCGCAGGGGGCGGATCCGGTGGGCGACCACGGCGAGGGGGAGGCTGATCAGCAGGCCGAAGAAGACGGCGCTCAGGGCTGCCTGGAGGTGGGAGACCGTGAGGGTGGTCAGGTCGTCGGTGTGGCCGGAGATCCACGACCAGTCGATGGTCATGCGGCCACCCGGGCTTCCGTGTGCGCCCGGCCGGCGTGCCGGTGGACGTCGTCGCGGGAGGTGACACCGGTGAGGACGCCGTTCGCGTCCACGCGGGCGACCAGGCCGGTGGGGGAGGCCACGGACTCGTCGAGGGCGGCGAGCAGGGAGTCGCCGTCCCTGAGCGGTCGTACGGGGACTTCGGCGTCGTCGGTCGCCCAGTGCAGGGGCCTGCCTGCCGCGTCGCACACGAGGGACCAGGCGGTCCCTTCCGGCGCGGGGCCCTGCGGGACCTCGGCCAGGGTCTTCAGCGAGAGCAGCTTCAGGCCGCGCTCGGCGCCGAGGAAGTCGGCCACGAAGTCGTCGGCGGGGCGGGCGAGGAGTTCGGTGGGCGGGGCGCACTGGACGAGGTGGCCGCCGGTGCGGAAGATCGCGATGCGGTCGCCGAGGCGGACGGCCTCGTCGATGTCGTGCGTGACGAAGACGATGGTCTTGCTCAACTCCTTCTGGAGTCTGAGCAGTTCGTCCTGGAGCTGGGTGCGCACCACCGGGTCGACCGCGCCGAAGGGCTCGTCCATGAGCAGCACCGGCGGGTCGGCGGCGAGCGCGCGGGCGACGCCGACGCGCTGCTGCTGGCCGCCGGAGAGCTGGTGCGGGTAGCGCTTGCCGGACTCGGCGGTCAGGCCGACCGTCTCCAGCAGTTCCGCCGCCCTGGCCCGGGCCTTCCTGCGGCCGTGACCGAGCAGGAGCGGGACGGTGGCGATGTTGTCCAGCACCGTGCGGTGCGGGAAGAGGCCGGACTGCTGGATGACGTAGCCGATGGAGCGGCGGAGCTCGGCCGCGTCCTGCTCGGTGACGTCCTTGCCGCCGACCTTGACGGTGCCGGAGGTCGGTTCGACCATCCGGTTGATCATCCTGAGGGTGGTCGTCTTGCCGCAACCGGAAGATCCGACGAGGACGGTCACGCCGCCTTCCGGCATGTCGAGGGTGAGATCGTGCACTGCTGTCGTGCCGTTGGGGAAGCGTTTGTGGACCGCGTCGAACTGGATCATGAGATGTCCCTTGCCCGGCTGTATAACGTCATGCAGAGTTCTTGGTAGCTGAATAGTTTGTCAACGGTTCGGTGTTAATCCGAGGTAACGGATGACCGCCAGGCAAGATCAGGTGTCCGCGTTGAGGGGAGTTTGGGCAATATGTCGTCTCGGATCGTGGACTCTCCTGATCCCGTCGCGGTCGGGCACACCGGTCTGGTGATCCTCGACGGGATCGGGCTCGGTGTCGCGGACGTCGCCCGCCTCGCCGACGGGAGCGCGCGACCGGTGCCCGGGACCGACGCGATGAAGCGGGTCACCGAGTCCTGGGACGCCGCCCGGCAGATCGCCGCGACCGGACGCGTCTACGGCCGCTCGACCGGAGTCGGTGCCAACCGGAATGAGGACGTGCCCACCGAGGCGGCCGCCGAACACGGTCTGCGGCTGCTGCGCAGCCACGCCGGCGCGATCGGCGAGGAGCTCCCGGCGAGGCAGGTCCGCGCGATGCTCGCGGTCCGCGCCAACCAGCTGCTGGCGGGCGGCGCGGGACTGCGGCCGACGGTGGTGACGGCCCTGTGCGAGGCGCTGGAGAACGGGGCGTACCCGGTCGTCAACGAGTTCGGCTCGGTCGGCACCGGGGACATCGCGGCGCTCGCCCAGGCGGGGCTGGCGCTCACTGGGGAACACCCGTGGCGGGGCGTCGTCGGAGCCCCCCGGCCGCAGCCCCTCGACAACAACGACGCCCTCGCCTTCATCAGCAGCAACGCCCTCACCCTCGGGCAGGCCGCCCTCGCCCTGCACGAGCTGCGCGGGCTCGTCGAGGCCACGCAGGTCGTCGGGGCGCTGTCGCTGCTCGCCGTGGACGGCTCGCACGAGGCGTACGCCGCTCCCGTGCACGCGGCCCGGCCGCACCGCGGGTCAGCCGAAGTGGCCCGGCGGATGCGGCAGTTGATCGGCGCCGAGGACCGGCCCACGCCGCCGCTCGGCCGGATCCAGGACCCGTACGGCTTCCGCTGCCTGCCCCAGATCCACGGCCCCGCCCATGACGCGGCCGACGCCCTGGAGGAGGTCCTCACGATCGAGATCAACGCGGCCGCCGAGAACCCCCTCATCTCCCCCGAGGACATGGCCGCCTACCACCACGGCGGCTTCTACCAGGCCCAACTCGCTCTCGCCCTGGACCACTTCAGGCTCGCCCTCACCCAGGTCGCCCGGCTGTCCACGTCCCGGCTCTCCACCCTCAACGAGCCCGCCTTCACCCGCCTCAGGCCCTTCCTTGCCGACCCGGAGCCCGCCTCCTCCGGCGTGATGATCCTGGAGTACGCCGCCGGAGCCGCCCTCGGCGACCTGCGGGCCTTCTCAGCGCCCGCCTCCCTCGGCCACGCTGTACTCTCCCGAGGCGTCGAGGAACAGGCCAGCTTCGCCTCGCTCGCCGCCCGTCAGACACTGCGTGCGTGCGGCGCGTACCGTCTCGTGGTCGGCTGCGAACTCGTCGCCGCCGTAAGAGCGTTGCGCCAGCGCGACCTCAGGCCCGACCCGGACCTCCCGGTGGGCCGCGCGCTGGAGCTCGCCGAATCGGTGCTGGAGGAGGACCCGGCCGACCGGCCGCTCACGGGCGACGTGACGGCGGCGGCCGCACTGCTGGACCGGTTCACGGACATCTGGAGGGGGAGCGGGGCATGAGCGACATGGGTGGGACGGGTGTGGCGGACACTCCTGCCGGACGACTGCAGGCACTGTTCGAGGGGCACCGGCTCACACCGACCCAGCGGCGCATCGCGCACAGCATGGTGCGCCGGGCCGCCGACGTGCCGTTCCTGTCCAGCGTGGAGCTGGCCGAACTGGCCGGCGTCAGCCAGCCCTCCGTCACCCGCTTCGCCGTCGCCCTCGGCTTCGACGGCTACCCCGCCCTGCGCCGGCACCTGCGCGAGGTCGCACCCGCCGAGCAGTCGGCGGACTCGGCGTCGTACAACGAGTACCAGCAGGCCGTAGAGGCGGAGATCGAGAACCTCAGGCACCTGGCGGAGGTCCTCGCCGACCCGCGGCCGGTGCAGAAGGCAGGGCGGCTGCTCGCCGCCTCCCGCCCCCTGCCGGTGCTCGGGCTGCGGGCCGCGGCCTCACAGGCGTACGGCTTCGCGTACTTCGCCGCCAAGGTCCATCCGGACGTACGGCTGCTCAACGAGGGCGGCACGATGATCCACGACCGGATCGACGCCGCCGTCCGCGCGGGCGCCTCGACCCTGCTGTGCTTCGCGCTGCCCCGGCATCCCCGCGAGGTCGTGGACACCCTCGCCTACGCCAAGGAGGCCGGGCTCACCGTCGTCACGGTCGCGGACTCCGCCTTCGCCCCGGTCGCCAAGGTCTCCGACCTGCTGCTGCCCGCCGCCGTCGGCACGGGCCTCGCCTTCGACACGGCCTGCGCGCCGATGCTCCTCGGCCGGGTCCTCCTGGAGGCGATGTGCGACGACCTGCCGGACGCGCAGGCCCGCCTGGAGGAGTTCGACGCGCGGGCGGCGACGCGGGGGCTGTTCGTCGAGTAGGCGCTTTTTCAGACTCGTCTCACGTTCGCTCGCTACCCTCCCCGACCGGCAGGACTGTGCCAGGACGACGAGGAGGCGGGACGTGGCACACGCAGATCGCAGGGCTCAGGGGCTGGCTCGGGTGGCCGTCGTCGTGCGCGCCGGGGCCGCACCCCTGTGGTGGCTCGGGCTGTTCGCGGCGGGCGTCGGGCTGCTCATCCCGGGGCTGACCGGGCGCCGGATCGGGGTTATGGCGGGCGCGGCGCTGTTCATCGTGGCCGTGGCCGTGGTGTCGTACGGCCGCCGCGGGCGGTACACCACGCTGGAGCGGGCAGCGGCTCGCGCGGGCAGGCACGACGTGCTCCAGGACCGCGCGGTCAGTGTGCGCAACTGGCGCCGCGGGCACCGCTGGTGGCTGCTGCTGGCCTGGCTGGCCGCGCTGGGCTGCAACTTCGCCGTGCCCGTCGCGGGCGGCCTGCTGCTCGCCGGGTGCGGTACGGGCCTCAGGCTCAAGGCCGCCTGGCTCGGGCGGCGCGAGCGGGACGGGGACGCGCTGCTGTGGGTGCGGGTCGACTGGCTCGCCGCGAACGGCGGCCGCCCGGCCGGCAAGACCGTCAAGGCGTACCGCAGCACGGGTGTCGCGGCGGGCGACGCGGCCCCGGGCGGGGCGCGCCGCCGCACCGCGGCACTGGTCTAGCGTTTTCGGTACGGGGTCACACCTCCAGGTCGGCCTCGATCGCCCGCAGCTGGTGGCGGGCCATCGCCAGGTTGGAGCGCTTGGCGTCCAGGACCAGGTAGAGGAAGAGCCCGTTGCCGCCGCGTCCGCTGATGAGGCGGATCAGGTGGTACTGGTCGGACAGGGTGATCAGGATGTCCTCGATCTGGCCCTTGAGGCCGAGGTGTTCCATCGTGCGCATCTTGGCGCGGACCACATCGGTGTTGCCGGCGGCGGCCACGTTCAGGTCGAAGCCCTTGCTGCCGCCCATGGTGCCGAGCGCCATGCCGCTGGTGTAGTCGACGAGCGCGACGCCGGTCGCGCCCTCGATGGAGGCGAGGGCCTCCTTCAGTGCGGTTTCGGTGTTGGCCATGACTGTGTCTCCTCGGTTCTGTCAACTTTCGGTGGTGGTGCGGGCCACCGTCGGTGCGGTGGCCGTGGCGCGGGCGTCCGCGGGCTTGGCCCGGGACGTGCGGGCCGCTCTGGGACGTGCCGGAGCGGGCTTGGCGGGCGCCTTCGCGGTGGTCTCGGTGGTGGGCGCGGTGGCCGCGGTGGCCGCCCCGGCTGTGGCGGCCGCGCTGTCGACGAGCTCCCCGATGCGGGCGCCCGCCCGGCGGCCCTCCAGGTGGAGGCGGCCGACGTTGACGCGGTCCTGGGCGAGCAGTGTGACGACGGCCCCGGCGCCCGCCGCGTACGAGGCGACGTAGCCGTACAAGCCCCGCACGAGCAGTTCACGCAGGTCGCCCTGGCCGGTCTCGTCGGCCAGCTGGGCGGCGAGGGTGCGAGTGGCCCCGGCGAGCGCGGCCACGGTCTCCGGGTCGACGCCCGGGGTGTCCTGGGCCAGGACGAGACCGTCGGCGTCGGCCGCGAGGGCGCCGGTGAGCTGCGGCACACGGGCCCTGAGCCGACGCAGCTCCTCCAGGATCCCGTCCTGAGCTGCTGCCATCAGGTCTCTCCTCTCGGCGCGGATCCGCTGCCGTTCAAAGGGCCTCCAGCGCATCCCTGAGCCTCTTCAGCAGCGTGATGTGGGGATCGACGGGTGCGACGGCGCCGGTGAGATCGACGGGTGGGCCGGTGCCCTCCGGCCCACCCGGCAGACCGGACATCGGCCCGCACAGCGGGTCGGCCGTGGGCATCGGGGGACACGGCGACACGGCTCCGGCCGCCACCAGCCGCCGTATGTCCACCAGAGTGTGGAAGGCCGGGCGGCCCAGCTCGCGGGCGATGTCCGACGCGGTGCGAACGCCGTTCACGAGGGCCAGTACGGCCTGCCGCCGGGCCGGGAGCAGGGGGAGCGCGAGCCGGTACTCGCGGGTCAGCGGGGCCTCGTCCGGCAGCGCGTCCGGCCAGATGCGGTGCAGGAGGTCGCGGCGGCGCAGCGTCTCACGCTCCAGGTCGGCGACGGGGACGGGGTGGGGGGTGCCGGGGGTGGTGGGTGGGTTGGTGGGTGGGGCGCTGAGTGAGTCGGTCAGGGGGTCGGTGTGCGGGACGGTGGGGGTGCCGCCGAGGCCGCTGTCTGTCGCACCGCCCGGTGCGCCGCGCCGGGTGCTGCCGGCGAGTGGGCCAGGGGTGCCGGTGCGAGTGGCGGCGGTGTCGAGTACCTCCCGGGTGCCGAGCGCCTCCGGGGCACGGGCGGAGGCCCCGCGGGCGTCGAGCGTGCCCGAGGTGTCGGCGGAGGTACCGGCGCTGCCGAGTGCGCCCGAGGCGCTGTCCGGGTCGGTGAAGTCGCCGGGGCCGTCCTCCGTGCCGTAGCGGAAGCGGCCCGGCGTGCTGCTCGGGGCCAGGGCGAAGTAGGCCGCGTCGTACAGGGCCGTCAGTCGGCACATCTCCAGGGCGCCCGGGGGCAGCAGCCCGCCCGCGACCAGTCGGCGGCCCGCCCGGTGCACGGCCTCCGCGCCGGTGAGGCGGCGGGTCCCGGTGCCGGCGCCGCCGGTGCTCGCGATGCTCTCGGCCAGGGCCTGGCGCCAGACGTCGGGGTCGAGTGTGCCGTGGGCGGCGAGGAGGACGTGGGCGCCGGGGGCGGTCGGGCTCTCGGCGTGCACGACCTTGCCGTCGGCGAGGTGCAGTGTGCCGCGCTCGCGCACCAGGACGCCGGTGGCGCGCTCGGCGGCCAGCCGGGTCAGCATCGGCGAGACACCGCCCCAGCCGCGACCGAGGGCGGCCGCCTTGTCGCGGACCGGCAGCCGGGGCGGCGGGGTGGCGTGGGTGGCCTTCACGGTCGTCATCCGAGTTCCAGCCGTCCCGCCATCTCGCCGAGCCGGATCCGGGCCAGCGCGAGATTGCCCTCCGCGCGGGCCAGCCACAGGTGCAGGAACACGCTGCTGTCGAAGGACGTCGGCACGAACCGCAGGACGTGGTAGCTGTCCCGGTTGCTGAGGATGAGGTCCTCGACCGGCGGGTCCGGCTCGTCACCCGCCGCCCCCGCGTCACCGGTGTCGGAGCTCCCGGAGGCGAAGGCGCGCTGCTCGGCGGCGAGCCGGGCGAGCTCGGCGGCCTCCGCGGCGGCCGCCTCCTGGTCGCCGCCCGGGGATTCCCCCACGGCTCCCAGGGCCAGCCCGCTCGTCCAGTCGACCAGCGCGGCCCCCCGCGCACCCGGCAGCCGCATGGCTTCCAGCAGGCACTCGTCGATTCCCTGCACCGTGGCTCCCCTCCTGCCTGCGGTTCGGCTGAGTGACGCCGAAACTACGCAACGTGTGCGCGAGGGGTGAGGGATCTGGCATTTTCCGGTGGAACATGCTCAGGGTGGCTAGAGTGGGTCAACTTGCCTTGTTTTACAGGCAAATTGATCAGCGGACCGGCCGGTGTGTGTCAACGGCTCCCGGGCGCGTGGAGGGTGGTGAGTGCACCGGCGTGCGCCCCTCCGGATTCGGCCACGATCGAGGCGAGCGTCTGGGGATCCCGTACGGTCGCGAAGCGGACGCCTCCCGCCTGGTCGGGGGCGAAGCCGTAGATGCCCGGCCGGGCCAGCGAGTTGTACGCGTAGTGGTGCGCGAAGTAGTACGCGCCCGTGTCCAGTGCCGCCGCGTAGTCGCCCTGCTCCAGAAGCGGCAGCGCGCGCCCCTCGGCCAGCAGGTCGCCCGCGAAACAGGCGGGCCCCGCCACGTCCTGCACCACGTCGGGCCCGCTCTTCGGCCGCCCCTTGCCGTCGTACGCCGCGATCCTCAGCGGCCACGACCCCGGCACGTACACCGTCCGCGTCGCCACCTGCACGCCCGCGTGCGTCACCGCCACCGGCCGCCCGCCCGCGCTCTTGGCGTACTCCACCCGCGCCACGATCGTGCCGTGCTTTGCCAGCAGCGACCGCCCGAACTCGGTGACCAGTCCGTACCGTCCGTCGAACAGCCCTGGCACCGCCTCCTTCAGCGCCCGCGCGTACTCCGTGTACGTCGGCGCCGTCGCCTCCGAGGCGAAGTTGACCGGCAGCCCGCCACCGATGTCGATCGTGTCGATCTGCGGCCGCCCGATGTACCGGTTGATCTCCTCGGCGAGCGCGTACGTCTCCGCGACCCCCTGGGTCATCAGAGCGAGCGGGATGCCCTGCGAGCCGGTGTGTGCGTGCAGCCGGGACAGCCAGGGCCGCTCGGCGTAAGCGCGCACCACCCACTCCCGCGCCCCCGCGTCCCGCAGCGCCACACCGAACTTCGAGGTCGCCGTGGCCGTGGACGTCGCCCCGATGGAACCCCCGCCGACCTGCGGGTTGACCCGGATGCCGAGCGGGGAGCGGCTGGCCGCCATGGGGGCACCTCCCATGCCTTTCGGGCTATGGGGGAGCACCAAGGCGTCGATACGGTCCAGCTCCTGCGGGTTGTCCGCGTTGACGGCGATCCCCAGCGCCAGCGCCTCCCGCAGTTCGGCCGGTGTCTTGGCCGGCGAGTCCAGGACGGTCCGGTCCGGTGACACCCCCGCCGCCCGTGCCAGCGCCAGCTCACCCGGGCTCGCCACCTCCGCGCCGATGCCCTCCTCATGCAACAGCCGCAGCACCGGCACCAGCGGGGTCGCCTTCACCGCGAACGCGTGCAGCACCGGGGTGCCGGGCGCGGTGACCTCGTCGAAGGCAGCGCGCAGCTCCCCGGCCGACTCCTGGATGCCGGTGACGTCGAGGAGTCCGACGATGGGGGAGTCCGGTCCGAGCAGGCCCCGCTCGACCGCGGCCCGCACCGCCTCGTCGCGGCGCACGGCCCGGTCCCGCGCGGTGTCGCTGTACCCGTTCACCATGTCTCCGTCCTCCGCGTCCTCATGCCCAGCGAAACATCCGTTCCCCACCGAGGCTGACGCGAGAACGTATTGACTAGTTCTATTCAGAAAGCCAGGATGTGAATATCAGCAGCAGCAGTCCGCAGCAGCAATCCGAAGCTGAGCCCCCAGGAGGCAGACCATGTCAGGACCCCGCCCCGTACGAGCGCCGCGCGGTACGGAACTGAGCGCCCTGGGATGGCAGCAGGAAGCCGCCCTGCGGATGCTGCAGAACAACCTCGACCCCGAGGTCGCCGAGCACCCCGACAAGCTCGTCGTCTACGGCGGCACCGGCAAGGCGGCCCGCGACTGGCGCTCCTTCGACGCCATGGTCCGCACGCTGCGCACCCTCAAGCAGGACGAGACCATGCTCGTCCAGTCCGGCCGCCCCGTCGGCGTCATGCAGACCCACGAGTGGGCCCCGCGCGTCCTGATCGCCAACTCCAACCTGGTGGGCGACTGGGCGAACTGGGAGGAGTTCCGGCGCCTGGAGCAGCTGGGGCTGACCATGTACGGGCAGATGACCGCCGGTTCCTGGATCTACATCGGCACCCAGGGCATCCTCCAGGGCACCTATGAGACCTTCGCCGCCGTCGCCGCGAAGAAGTTCGGCGGCACACTGGCGGGCACGATCACCCTCACCGCCGGCCTCGGCGGCATGGGCGGCGCCCAGCCCCTCGCGGTCACCATGAACGACGGCGTCGCGATCTGCATCGACTGCGACCCGCGTGCCATCGAACGGCGCATCGAGCACCGCTACCTCGACGTGAAGGCCGACAACCTGGAGCACGCGCTCCAGCTCGCCGTCGAGGCCCGTGACGCCCGCCGGCCGCTCTCCATCGGACTGCTGGGCAACGCCGCCGAACTGCTGCCGCGCATGCTCGCCGAGGGCGCGCCCGTCGACATCGTCACCGACCAGACCTCCGCGCACGACCCGCTGGCGTATCTGCCGGTGGGCGTCGACTTCGACGACATGGCGTCCGCCGCCGCCAAGGACCCGGCAGGGTTCACGGTGCGTGCCCGCGAGTCCATGGCCCGGCATGTCGAGGCCATGGTCGGCTTCATGGACGCAGGCGCCGAGGTCTTCGACTACGGCAACTCGATCCGCGGCGAGGCCCAACTCGCCGGGTACGACCGGGCGTTCACCTTCCCCGGGTTCGTCCCCGCCTACATCCGACCGCTGTTCTGCGAGGGCAAGGGGCCCTTCCGCTGGGCCGCGCTGTCGGGTGAGGCCTCCGACATCGCCAAGACCGACAAGGCGATCCTGGAGCTGTTCCCCGAGAACGAGTCCCTCGCGCGGTGGATCAAGATGGCGGGTGAGCGGGTGCACTTCCAGGGGCTGCCTGCCCGCATCTGCTGGCTGGGTTACGGGGAGCGGGACAAGGCCGGCGAGCGGTTCAACGACATGGTGGCTTCCGGTGAGCTGGCGGCACCGCTGGCGATCGGACGGGACCACCTGGACGCCGGGTCCGTCGCCTCCCCCTACCGGGAGACGGAGGCCATGCTCGACGGGTCCGACGCGATCGCCGACTGGCCGCTGCTGAACGCCATGGTCAACGTGGCGTCGGGGGCGTCCTGGGTGTCCATTCACCACGGGGGTGGGGTGGGGATGGGGCGGTCCATCCACGCCGGGCAGGTGACGGTGGCCGACGGTACGGCGCTGGGCGGGGAGAAGGTCCGGCGGGTGCTGACGAACGACCCGGGGATGGGTGTGATCCGGCACGTGGACGCGGGGTACGACATCGCGGAGTCTGTTGCCGATGAGCGGGGCGTGCGGGTGCCGATGCGTGAAGGTGGCTCGGAGTGACGGTGGGCGGCAACTCTTCGGTGGGGGCGGGTGTTCCGTCGCCGTGCGCGGGTCAGGCTGAGCCCACCCGTTCCGCCCTGCGGAACGACTGCCCACAGCCTGGCCAACACACCCCCTCCTTTCACGAGATGTGGCATGAGCTGGTCCCCATCGGCCGGCACCCCGACTCCCACGGCTACCGCCGGTTCGCCTGGACCGCGGCCGACGCCGAGTGCCGGGCCTGGTTCAAGCAGCAGGCCGAAGCTCGCGGACTGGCCTACGAGGTCGACCGGAACGGGAACCAGTGGGCCTGGCTCGGGGACCCGGCCGCCGGGGACGCCGTCGTCACCGGGTCGCACCTGGACTCCGTGCCCGACGGCGGCGCCTTCGACGGCCCCCTCGGAGTCGTGTCCTCCTTCGCCGCACTCGATGAACTGCGGGCGCGGCGGGCCGAGTTCGCCAGGCCCCTCGCCCTCGTCAACTTCGGTGACGAGGAGGGCGCCCGGTTCGGGCTCGCCTGTGTCGGGTCGCGGCTCACCGCCGGGCAGCTCACCGTCGAGCAGGCACACCGGCTGACCGACGGGGACGGGGTCACCCTGCCGCGGGCCATGGAGGCCGCCGGTTACGACCCCGACGGCATCGGCGCCGACCCCGAACGGCTCGCTCGTATCGGCGCCTTCGTCGAACTGCACGTCGAGCAGGGCAGGGCGCTGGACCTCTCCGGCGACCGGGTCGGCATCGCCAGTGCCATCTGGCCGCACGGCCGCTGGCGGTTCGACTTCCGGGGCGAGGCCAACCACGCCGGCACCACCCGCCTCGTGGACCGGCGCGACCCCATGCTGTCGTACGCCGAGACCGTGCTGGCGGCCCGTCGCGAGGCCGAACTCGCCGGTGCCGTCGCCACCTTCGGCAAGATCTCCGTCGAGCCGAACGGCGTCAACGCGATCCCCTCCCTCGTGCGCGGCTGGCTCGACTCCCGCGCCGCCGATCAGGCGAGCCTGGACCAGGTGGTCGGCGGCGTCGAGAAGGCGGCAAGGGAGTACGCGACGGCACACGGCATCGACCTCGACGTCGTCCGGGAGTCCTTCACCCCCGTCGTCGAGTTCGACCACGCCCTGCGCGACGAACTCGCCCGCATCCTGGGCACCCACACCGATCTCAAGGTGCCCGTCCTGGGTACCGGCGCCGGACACGACGCCGGAATCCTCTCCGGGAGCATCCCGACCGCCATGCTGTTCGTGCGCAACCCCACGGGTGTCTCGCACTCCCCGGCGGAGTCCGCCGCCGAGGACGACTGCGTGGCGGGGGTCCTCGCGCTCGCCGACGTACTGGAAGGGCTGGCCTGCCGGTGACATCGAAGACGTACTGGCTGGAGCACGCCTGGCTCGACACCCACGTCGAGCCGGGCGTGGCCGTGGACGTACTGGACGGCCGCGTCAGCGCCGTCCGCACCGGCCTCGACGCCCCGCCGCCCGGCGCCGAGATCCTGCGCGGACTGACGCTCCCCGGGCTGGCCAACGCCCACTCGCACGCTTTCCACCGGGCCCTGCGCGGCACCGTCCAGGTCGGCTCCGGGACCTTCTGGACCTGGCGCGAGGTCATGTACTCGTTCGCCGACAGGCTGACCCCGGAGACCTACCACGCCCTCGCCCGCGCCGTGTACGCCGAGATGGCGCTCGCGGGTGTCACGGCGGTCGGCGAGTTCCACTACGTGCACCACGCCCCCGGCGGTGCCCGTTACGCCGACCCCAACGCGATGGGCGAGGCGCTCGTCGAGGCCGCCGCCGACGCCGGAATCCGCATCACCCTCCTCGACACCGCCTACCTCTCCTCCGGCTTCGGCGAGGCCCCCAACACCCACCAGCTGCGCTTCTCCGACGGCACGGCCGACGCCTGGGCCGAACGCTGTTCAGTTCTCAAGGACCGGGATCACGCGAGGATCGGTGCGGCGATCCACTCCGTACGGGCCGTGCCCGCCGACCAGTTGGCGACCGTGGCGCGCTGGGCCGAGGAGCGGCGGGCCCCGCTCCACGTCCACCTGTCCGAACAGACCGCCGAGAACGACGCCTGCCATCAGGCCCACGGCTGCACGCCGACCCGGCTCCTCGCCGAGCACGGGGTGCTGGGGCCGCGCACCACCGGCGTCCACAACACCCACCTCACCGACGAGGACATCGCCCTGATCGGCGACAGCGGCACCGGCACCTGCATGTGCCCGACGACCGAACGGGACCTCGCCGACGGCATCGGCCCCGCCGTCGCCCTGCAACGCGCGGGCTCCCCGCTCTCCCTCGGCTCCGACAGCCACGCCGTCATCGACCTGCTCGAAGAGGCGCGTGCAATGGAGCTGAACGAGCGCCTGCGCACCCGCACCCGGGGTCACTGGACGGCGGCGGCCCTCCTGCGGGCGGCCTCGGCCGACGGCCACGCGGCCCTCGGCTGGGACGGCGCGGGCACCCTGGAACCGGGCGCCCTCGCCGACTTCACCACCATCGCGCTGGACTCGGTCAGGACGGCAGGGCCGCTTCCGCGGCTCGGGGCCGAGACGGCCGTATTCGCCGCGTCGGCAGCAGACGTGTCGCACACGGTGGTGGGAGGTCGGCACGTCGTACGGGACGGGGCGCACGCCCTCGTACCGGATGTGCCGAAAGCCCTCGCGGACGCCGTCGCAGCCCTGCGCGGACGAAGCGAACGAAGCGGATGAAGCGGATGAACCCGGGCCGGTCACCGGCCCGGCCCGCCCCCGGACCCGCCCCCACCGCCGACCAGGCCACCGAGGACGCCATGAGCAACGCGACGACCGTCAGCCCCGCCCACTCCGCGAGCACCGCAAGCACGCTCATCACCAACATCGCCGCCCTCGTCACCAACGACCCCTCCCTGGGTGACAGATCTCCCCTCGGACTGATCCAGGACGCGGCCGTCGCCATCGAGGGCGACCGCGTCGTGTGGACCGGTGATCAAAGCAAAGCACCCGCCACTGACAATCGGGTCGACGCAGGTGGCAGGGCGGTCCTCCCGGGCTTCGTGGACTCCCACTCCCACCTCGTCTTCGCGGGCGACCGCACCCAGGAGTTCAACGCCCGTATGTCCGGCCGGGCCTACAGCGCGGGCGGCATCCGCACGACGGTGGCGGCGACCCGGGCGGCGAGCGACGGCGAACTCGAACGCAACCTCACCCGCTACCTCGCCGAGGCCCTGCGCCAGGGCACGACGACCATCGAGACCAAGTCCGGCTACGGTCTCACCACCCACGACGAATCCCGCGCCCTGCGCATCGCCGCCGCCCACACCGACGAGGTCACCTACCTCGGCGCCCACATCGTCTCCCCGGACCAAGCCGACGACCCGGCCGCCTATGTGGCCCTGGTCACCGGCGAGATGCTCGACGCCTGTGCCCCGTACGCCCGTTGGATCGACGTCTTCTGCGAGAAGGGCGCCTTCGACGGCGACCAGGCCCGCGCGATCCTCACGGCCGGCAAGGCGAAGGGCCTGCACCCCCGCATCCACGCCAACCAGCTCTCCTACGGCCCCGGAGTGCAGCTCGCCGTCGAGCTCGACGCCGCCAGCGCCGACCACTGCACCCACCTCACCGACGACGACGTGGACGCCCTGGCCAACAGCAGCACGGTCGCCACGCTCCTTCCCGGCGCCGAGTTCTCCACGCGCGCGCAGTGGCCGAACGCCCGCCGCCTCCTGGACGCGGGCGTCACGGTGGCCCTCTCCACGGACTGCAACCCGGGCTCGTCCTTCACGTCCTCGGTCCCCTTCTGCGTCGCACTCGCGGTACGCGACATGGGGATGACCCCGGACGAGGCGGTCTGGTCGGCCACCGCGGGCGGTGCCCAAGCCCTCCGCCGCGAGGACATCGGCCGCCTCACCCCCGGCGCCTACGCCGACCTGATCCTCCTGGACGCCCCGAGCCATGTGCACCTGGCCTACCGACCGGGCGTCCCGCTGGTCGACGGGGTCTGGCGGAGAGGTGTGCGCGTGGTCTGACCACGGTCACCCCTACGACGCCCCCGCCCGCCACCGCTGCCCCGCACCCCCCGTCAGCGGCTCCAGCGACACCCCGCCCCCACCCCCCGGCGTCACCGCCGTGGCGATGGCGATCGCCGGGCGGATCACCCCGTCGGAGTCGACCGTGAAGCGCAGGTTGTCGCCGTTGTCGCCCTCGACCGAGTCGCAGGACCAGATGCCGAGGCCCTTGTCGACGTCACCGCGGCTGTCGAGGCAGAAGTCGGCATCGGCGGCGGACCTGAGGACACCGCGGCCGGTGTCGACGCTCCAGCGTTGGGAGGCGGCCGAGGTGCAGGGGGCGGTGACGACGTCCGTGCCGTCGTGGAAGTCGCCGGGGACGTCCAGGCAGCGGGCCGTGGAGACGTTGACCACCTGGGCGTAGGAGCCACCGGGTGGGCGGAACGGGGGAGGCGTCTTCCGGGGCGGTGCCGAAGTCTTCGTGGGAGAGGGCGACGGCGGTCTGCTCGTGGCGGACCTGGACGGGGAGGGCGAGGGCGAGGGCGAGACCGTCGTCGTCACCGTCACCTGCGGCGGGCCCGGCAGCGCCCCACCCGCCGGAGCAGAGGCCGAAGCCGGGACCGAGGCCGACGCGCCCGCCGGAGAGCCGTCCCCCTGTGACACCAGGAACAGCAGCAGCGGCGCCAGGGCCACCCCCAGCGCCGCCGAGGCCAGCACGAGCCGGCGCGGGCGCGGCCAGGTGCCGGCCGGCGTGCGGGAGCTCGCCCGGCCTCGCGGCTCCGGCTCGGCCGCGCTCCGCCCCGCGTAGGCCGTCCCGCCCCACGGCAGCAGCCCTTCCGCGAGCGCCGCCCGCGGGGCGTCCCGCAGTGCGCACAGCTCCTCGTAGGCCGCCGTGCAGTGCGGGCAGCGCGTCATGTGGGTCTGCAGATCGGTGCTGTCGCGGGGGCTGTCCGGTCGTGCGGACTCCTCGATGAGGCGGCGGAAGTCCGCGCACCGGGGGTCGTCCGAGGCCGCGAGGCGGAACCTGAGACACGTCTGGGCCAGGGACTGCAGGGCGCCCTCCGTGCCGTAGACCACGTCCTCGGGGGTGAGGCCCAGGTGGTCGGCGGTGCGGGGCGCCGGCTCCAGCTCCACCAGGCCGTACCAGACCAGGCCCTGGGTGCGGGCCGGCAGGGACTCGAAGGCGGTGAGCAGGGGCGGGACCGGGCCCGTGGGCGCCGCCGTGTTCAGGAGCAGCAGCACGCTCGCGTCCAGGCCGGCCGAGCGTTCGTCCCCGGCCCACGCCGCCGCCGAGCGGGCCGTCAGCAGCAGGAGCCGCAGCCGCCAGGGGACGCCGGGGTCGACCCCGCGGGCCGTCTCCCGGGCCGCGAGGGTGAAGGCCTGCGCGGCCAGCTGCCGGGCGGCGCTCTCACCGGCCGTGCACAGCCGGGCGTAGGCCAGGACCGAGGGCTGGTGGCGGCCTCGGAGCTCCAGCAGGGCCGCGTACGCCGTGGCCGGGTCGGCGCGCAGCAGCTCGGTGAGCCGGGCGTCGGACGCGCCTTCGGGGCGAGCCATGCGGAGCCTCCTCCTGACGTACCGGCCAGTCTGTGAGCGACCATAGTGAAGGAAGCGAACCGTTGGGGAAAGGGTTTCTCCAAGTAATCAAGCGGTGCCGCGAACGCACGGTGCCCGGTGTCCCACAGGACACCGGGCACGCGCGCAGGTCAGTGGCGCCGACGTGTCACTCCTCGACGGTCAGGCCCTTCCGCAGCCGCACGAGCGTCCGCGACAGCAGCCGCGAGACATGCATCTGCGAGATGCCGAGCTCGTCGCCGATCTCCGACTGGGTCATGCCCGCCACGAACCTCAGGGAGAGGATCTGGCGGTCCCGGGACGGCAGTTCGGCGATCAGCGGCTTCAGGGACTCGACGTACTCGATGCCTTCGAGCCCGTGGTCCTCGTAGCCGATGCGGTCGGCCAGCGCGCCCTCGGAGTCGTCCTCCTCGGGCTGGGCGTCCAGGGAGGAGGCGGTGTACGCGTTGGACGCGGCCATGCCCTCGACGACCTCGTCCTTCGACAGCCCCAGGCGCTCGGCGAGCTCGGCCACGGTGGGGGCGCGGTCGAGCTTCTGGGCCAGTTCGTCACCTGCCTTGGCCAGGTCGAGCCGGAGCTCCTGGAGGCGGCGCGGCACCCGCACCGACCAGGACGTGTCCCGGAAGAATCGCTTGATCTCGCCCACGATGGTTGGCATCGCGAAGGTGGGGAACTCCACTCCGCGACTCAGTTCGAAGCGGTCGATCGCCTTGATCAGGCCGATGGTGCCGACCTGGATGATGTCCTCCATCGGCTCACTGCGGGAGCGGAACCGGGAGGCGGCGAACTTGACCAGGGCGAGGTTCAGTTCGACGAGCGTGTTGCGGACGTACGAATACTCGTGCGTGCCCTCCTCCAGCGACTCCAGCCGCGCGAAGAGGGTCTTGGAGAGGGCTCGTGCGTCGACCGGGCCCACCTCTTCGTACGGCGGGATCTCCGGAAGCCCGGCGAGCACATCGCCTTCGCTGTCCTGCTCGATGGGATCCAGATGTTCCGGGGGGGATGTCGACGTCGCCTCTTGGGTATGCGATGCGTCGAGCCGGGGTGACATGATGTCCTCCATCGTTCTCGGCATAAGGCTGCCGAAGCCAGTTCGTGCACTGCGGTGTGCGGCGCCTCCAAAGCCGGCCGTGTCGAGTACGTGTCTCTACTAGCCCTACCCGGTTTCCCGACACGACCGCAAGTGTTTTCTGTGCGGTTATGTCCGTTTGTGGGTGATTGTTCGGGTGTCGGAGGGTGTGGAGAAGGCGTAGTGTTCGAGGGCGTCATCAGCAGCCACGACGTCGGGAGAGAGAGACGGCATGGACCGCGGGACGGTCGGCAGCGCACAGTCTGGCCGGCTTCTGGTTGAAGTGCGGCAAGAGGGCTCCAGTGCCGTCGTGACTCCGGCAGGTGAGTTGGATCACCACACGGCCGATTTGTTGCGTGAGCCACTCGAGGACTGCCTCGCCAAGGGAAAGAGTCGGCTTGTCGTCGACTGCACACGGCTGGAGTTCTGTGACTCCACCGGTCTGAACGTGCTGCTGGGGGCGCGGCTGAAGGCCGAGGCGGCGGGGGGTGGCGTACATCTTGCGGGCATGCTGCCGGTCGTGGCGCGGGTCTTCGAGATCACGGGGGCCGATGCGGTCTTCACCGTGCACGACACCCTGGACGAGGCCTTGGCCGACGAGGCCGGCGGCTGAGGTGGCGGGGCCGAGCGGCCGCCCCGGTGCCCCCGGTCGTGCCCCGCTCGTCCTCTCCGGCCGGTACTCATCGGGTGTCACACTCCTCGTGCCGGACATACGTCCCGAATACAGGGGTGTTCTGCCGGTCCGCCCGGGCAGGAGACATCCGTACTGACTGTTCGGTGAGCGACCTTGCAGTGACGTCTTGAATCGTGAACCGGTGAATCGGTGAGGTGAAGCGCTGATGAGCACCACCCGGCCCTACTCGCCGGGCGACCGTGACCCGGAGCCCAGCGCGGAGCCTGGCGGCGAAGCCGAGGTGTCGACCGGTCGGCAGGTCCGCCGGCTGAGCTTCGACGACGAGAGCGGGGTCGTTCCCCTCGCACGCGACTTCACCCGGCAGGCGCTGTACGCGTGGGGCTGGCTGCCGGCGGCGTCCGCGGACCAGCGCGCCACGGCGGAGGACGTCCTGCTCGTCGTCTCCGAACTGGTGACCAACGCCTGCCTCCATGCGGAGGGCCCCGACCAGTTGCGGATCTCCTGCGACAACAAGGTGATCCGGGTCGAGATCTCGGACAAGGGCGCCGGGCAGCCGGCCCCGCGCACCCCGCACCGGGCCGGACGGCCCGGCGGCCACGGCATGTTCATCGTGCAGCGGCTCTGCCTGGACTGGGGAGTCGTCCGGGCCCCCGGGGTGGCCGGCAAGACCGTGTGGGCGGAGCTGGGGGCTCCCGCCTAGCAGCTGTCCTGGAGTGACCCGGCGGGACCGGACCTGTTCCCGCAAACGGTGCGTCGGCGCACATGGGTGAGCAGCCGTGTGGATCAGCCGCGGCGGCGACCGACGGCAGCACGGCCGGGACCCGGCCGGGGGCGCGTGCCGGATCCCGCGACTCCGCCATGATCCGCCGGACAGGCCCGGCATCCGCCCGGCGGTGTCCCCACAGTTCCGACACTTACTTTCTCTTCCTTCCTCTCGTGCCCCGGCGTACCTTGACGGCCGATCTGATATGCCGTCAGAAATGAGGGGACCGTGGCGAAGCAGAAGCGAACCCGCGCTCTCGCGACCGCCGCGGCCCTGGCCGGCTCGGCGGTGTTGATGGCCGCCCCCGCGGCCAGGGCCGAGGTCGTGAACGTCAACTACCAGTGCAAGACACCGATCGGGGACAAGAGCGCCGTCTCGCCCATCGACATCAAGGGTGTCGAGAGCGGTGGCGGCTACAAGATCACCATGTCCTGGCAGAAGGGCGTCTCCTCCAGCCCGGTCGACCTCGGCAAGGGCGCGATGAACCCGAGCGCCACCATCAAGCTGGGCGGCGCGGACAGCGGGACGATGAACGTGACGGGCCCGGCCAACCAGGCCGTCGTGCCCGCCAACACCCCCATCAAGATCAACGACCTGACCGGGACGTACACCCCGAAGAAGTCCGGCAAGGTCACCTTCACCGCGGGCGTCCTCACCATCAAGGCGCTCGGTACGACGACCACCTGCACGCCGACCAACAGCCCCGGCGCCTCCCTGACCCTGGACGTCACCGCGGCCTCGGGCTCCTCCGGCGGCACCCAGAGCGACAGCGGCACCGGCGGCTCGGGCGCCGAACTCCCGCAGACCGGCCCCGAGGACTCGGCCATCGCCCTCGGCACGCTCGGCGGCACGGTGCTGCTCGCGGGCGCGGCGGGCGCGCTGTGGCTGACCCGGCGCAACCAGGCGGCCCGCGTCCGCCACTGAGCGGCGCGGTTCGCTCTCGTACGACAGCTGGAGCCGCCCCATGCCGTCCACCGCCCGTGGCCTGTCCTCGCCGATCCCGCCGGCTCGCGCCGCCGACGGGCGGTCCGGCGCGCGCTACGGCGCGATGGCGGGCGGTGGTCGGTCTCCCGTACGGCGTCCAAGGCGGCGTACGCCCGAATCCGCGCCCGAATCCCCGTGTGCGGAAGCCGAGTTGACGGGAGGGACGACGTGAGGGCGAGCTTGAGCCGCACCGTGCGGATCGCGGCGTTGGCGGCGGTGCTCGCGCTGCTGCTCGGACCCGTGGCGGGTACGGCGGGCACCGCGGCCGCGGCGGACGGGCCGAGTGTGCGGCTCTCCAAGTCCCAGGCGGGGACCGGCAGTTCGATCACCGTGTCCGGCAGCGGCTGGCGGCAGCGGACGCTGCTGATGCTCCTGATCTGCGGCCAGTCCGTGCCCTCGCGCGGGGTGCCCGGGGGCACCAACTCCTGTGCCAACGCGGACGGTCGGGCCGTCACCACGGACTCCGAAGGGCGCTTCAGCAGGAATCTGCCCGTCTCCGAACCGCCGGTCCCCTGCCCCTGCGTGGTGCACGTGGCGACCGTGACCGGGGCGAAGGCCGAGGCCGACGCGATCTTCCAGGTGGCCGGGCACGCCGTGGAACCGCTGCCCGCGGACACCTCGGGCGGGAGGCTGTCCGTCCTCACCGACACCGGCCTGGACGGCTCCGGCGGGCTGCTGACCTGGTTCGGGGCACCCCCCGCCCGCACCCTCGTCTTCACCGTCGGCAACGTCGGCACCTCCGACGTCAAGAACCCGGTCTTCCAAGTGGGCACCGCGCACGGGGTGTTCGCCCCGCAGTGGGAGGAACAGCCGTGGCGCGGCACGATCCCGCCGGGCGGGAAGGCACGGATCGAACTGCCCGTGGAGCTCTCGGGCGGCGCGCACGGCGACTACACCGTGTCGCTGAAGTACGGCGGCAAGGTGCTCGCCGAGCAGCCCTGGGACGTGGGCCGGCCCTGGGGCGTGACCCTGTTCTGGATCCTGGTCTGTCTGGTCGTGCCGGCGGCGATGTTCCGCGTCGGCATGGCGGTGGTGGACCGGGTACGGCCACGCCCCGCCGGAGGCATCCGGCACCGCGGGCTGCGGCTGCCCGAACTCGCCCTGCGCCTGCCGGTGTTCAAGCCCTCCACGGCCGCCCACGCGGCCCCACCCGCCTCCACCCTGCCGTGGTTCACCCCGGACGCCGATCCGGGCGCGGCCGGTGACCGGCTCTCCGCACCGCACGACGACAGCCCGACGAGTCCCACGACTCCCACCAGAGAGGGATCCAAGTGAGCGAGCGAAGGAGAGTCACCCCGGCCGCCGGGCCGAGAAGAGCGGGCGCGGCGGGTGCGGCGCTGGTGCTGGCCGGGGCGGGCCTGGTGCTCGGCCTCGGCGCCGGGCCCGCCCAGGCCGCCGAGGTGTCGTTCGCGACCCGGTGCGTACCGCCCGCGGGCGTCGGCCTCGACCCCGTCAACGGCACCACCAAGGTCGAGATCACCGCACCGGCCACGGCGAAGGTCGGGGACCAGATCGACGTGGTGTGGAAGTTCACGCAGGCCGCGTCGAAGAACCCGAACATCATCGATCTGCCGGCCAACTCGGTGCAGCCGACCGGCACGTTGAAGGTCACGGGCGCGCAGAGCGCCGACATCGCCATGACCGGGCCGCGTGAGAACCCGGCGATCCCCAAGGGCGGCGACATGGTGCTGTCCGACATGAAGGGCACGCTGAAGCTGACGGCGGCAGGCGAACTCACGCTGACGCCGGGGCCGTACACGGTGAACGCCATGGGCACGAACACGGTGTGCACTCCGACGGAGACGGTGCCGAAGGCGGCGACGGTGAACGTGGCCCAGGGGGACGGGACGTCGACGCCGACCACCACCCCGACCACCACCCCGACCGACTCGCCCGACCCGACCGACAGCGCGACGCCGACGGACAGCGCGACCCCGACCGACACCACCAGTGCGAGTCCGACCCCCACCGCGTCGGACGACGGGCAGACCGACTTCACCGGCAAGGCGGTCGACATCCCCTACACCTGCCAGTCGCCCCTCGGTGAGAAGAAGGCCACCTCCACGATCCAGATCAACGCCAAGAAGGACGGCGGCAGTTACGGCCTCACCGTGCAGTTCAAGAACTCCCCGATGGACAGCCCCGCCGACATCCCCGCGGACTCGGTGAAGCCCTCCATGGACGTGGTTCTGGGCGGCGACGACACGGGCTCGGTCCATGTCGAGGGCCCCACCAACTCCGCGGCCATCAAGTCGGGCGACCCGATAGAGATCCCGGACATGACGGGCACGTACAAGCCGGGTGCGACGGGTGATTCGACCCTGTCGCCGGGTGTCCTGACGATCAAGGCCCTGGGCACGACCACGACCTGCAAACCGGACAGGACGCAGGTCTCCCTGACCCTGACCACCGAGGAGCAGGAGGGCGGGGCGTCGGGCGGTTCGTCGACCTCCGGCGGCTCGTCAGCGGGCGGGTCGACGAGCGGCGGCCTGGCGGCGACGGGTTCGGACGACCACGCGGCACTGAAGGCCCTGGGCCTGGTGGCGGGAACGGCGGTGCTGCTGGGGGCGGCCGTGTTCACGTTCATGCCCGGGAGAAGGGTGCGCTGACCCACTCAGGGGCGCGGGGAACCGCGCACGCCGGTGAAACGCGCAGGGCCGCCGCACCCGGGCAGGTGCAGCGGCCCCGTCGGTTCAGCCCGGCCCTAACGAACGTCCCCCATGAGAGACTTCACCTTCCGCCGGTACATCCACACCGCGAACCCGGCGAGAGCCGCAAGCGCCGCCTCCCCGAACACCGCGGGCGTCCCGCTGAGATCGACCCCGGCGATCGCGGGGTTGGACAGCAGCCCGGTGATCGAGTCGCCCGCGGTGACCGCGAGGAACCAGACGCCCATCATCTGCGAGGCGTACTTCGCGGGAGCCATCTTCGTCGTCACCGACAGACCGACCGGGGACAGGCACAGCTCACCCACGGTCTGGATGAAGTAGATGCCCACCAGCCACATCGGGCTGACCGCGGTGCCGTTCGCCGCCATGGCGATCGGGATCAGGAAGAAGAAGAACGAGACACCGACCAGGACCAGGCCCATCGAGAACTTCACGATGGTGCTGGGCTCCTTGCCCTTGCGGTTCAGCCACACCCACAGCCAGGCGAAGACCGGGGCCAGCGCCATGATGAACAGCGGGTTCAGCGACTGGTACCAGGAGGTCGGGAAGTCGAAGCCGAGCAGCGAACCGGCCGTCTTCTGGTCGTTCGAGCCGAACGCCTGGACCGTGGACGCGCCCTGGTCGTAGATCATCCAGAACACGGCGGCCGCGACGAAGAACCAGATGTAGCCGGTCATCTTCGACTGCTCGGTGGCCGACAGCTCCTTGTCCCGCTTGATGCGCAGCAGCACACCGGCCGGGATGATCAGACCGATGACGGTGAGCGGGATCATCGCCCAGTTCAGCGTGAAGTGACCGGTGTAGCCGACGACGCCGTAGAAGACGGTCGCGGCGATCACCCAGAGCAGGCCCTTGCGCAGCCAGGCCGCGCGCTCCTCGGCCGCCAGCGGCTTCGGGACGAGGCTGCTGCGCGGGTTCAGCGTGCGGGAGCCGATGAGGAACGCGGCGAGGCCGATCGCCATGCCGACCGCGGCCAGGCCGAAGCCGAGGTGCCAGCTGACCTCCTGGCCGACGGTGCCGATGGCCAGCGGGGCGAAGAACGCGCCCGCGTTGATGCCCATGTAGAAGACGGTGAAGCCACCGTCGCGGCGCGGGTCGTCCGGGCCGTCGTAGAGGTGGCCCACCATCGTGGAGATGTTGGCCTTGAGCAGGCCGGAACCGGCCGCGACCAGCACCAGGCCCACGAAGAACGGGGCCTGGCCGCCGGGCAGCGCCAGCGTGAGGTGGCCGGCCATGATCGTGACGGCGGCGATGGTGACCGTCTTGCGCGGGCCCCAGACGCGGTCGCCGAGCCAGCCGCCGGGCATGGCGAGCAGATAGACCATCGCGGAGTAGACCGAGACGATCACGGTGGTGGTCGCCACGTCCATCGCGAGGCCGCCGCCCATGCTGCCCTTGCCGGCATCGGGTCCGCCGGAGAGCAGGTAGACGGTGAGCAGGGCCTTCATGCCGTAGTAGGAGAACCTCTCCCACATCTCGGTCATGAAGAGCGTGGCCAGTCCGAGGGGGTGGCCGAGGAAGGTCCTGTCGGTTCCGGGGGTGCCCGGGTTCACCGAGTCCTTCGTCAGGCTGGACGCCATGGTGGTTCCTTGCTGATCGGGGCACAAAAGAGACCTTCAGTGTCAACTCATCACTGAAGGTCCGCGTGGTGCTAAAGGCGTTCTTTCACCATACGACAGAGCCTCGCCGGAAATGGAAGGACTTGTGAAGCTTCCCCTTGATCGTGGACACCTGGAGACTGGGATCTTGAGGTTCCAGAGGAAGTAGCACCAGGTGGGAAGCAAGTACACGAAGCGGTAC
>NZ_JBEZKG010000024.1:93153-140179 GCF_040651535.1 Streptomyces sp. NPDC048420 | reverse complement strand
GGGAGTCGACGCGGAGCGTCGGCGAGTGACGACAACGCGGCAGATGCGCGTGCCAGGCCCCGCGCCGCCGGCATGATCCGCCGGACAGGCCCTAGGCGTCCCCCCGAAGGCCGAGAAGCGCGCGCATCCCCGCGTACTTCTCGGTCAGTCGCTTCCGCGTCGCCTCGTCGAGGACCGCGAGACGCACCGGGTCCGCGTTGTGCGCCAGGTCGGCCTGTTTCACCAGCAGCGCCCCCGGGGTCGCCAGGATGCGTCCGGCGTACGCCTCGGGCGGCTCGCCGGCCCGCTTGGTGACGGCCAGCACGATGTCCTTCGTACGGCGGCTCAGCGCGGCCTCGTCGAGCCACTGCGCGGAGAGCGCGTCGTCCTCGACGGAGTCGTGCAGCCAGGCCGCCGCGATCTGCTCGTCGTCGCCGCCACGCGCGCGTACGCCCTCGGCGACGGCCCGCAGGTGTTCGGCGTAGGGCCGTCCGGCCTTGTCGGTCTGGCCCTCGTGCGCGGCGCGGGCGAGGGCCTCGACCTCGGCCAGGGTCAACTCAGGGGTCATTCCTCCAGTGTGTCGCGACGCGGCACAAGGCGGTGAGCTGGGCCGGGCATGGCTCCCGGGCAGCCCCCCGCCGGAACGGACGGCTAGCGCGGCATCGCCTGGGCCGTCGGACCCTCTCGGCAGATCAGCAGCAGCGCCCGGTCGTCGTTGACGTCCTTCGCCACCGCCTCGATCAGATGCCAGGCCGCCCCGTGGAAGCCCCCGGCGACATAACGGTCGGCTTCCCCCGTGAGGCGGTCGATGCCTTCCACTATGTCCCGGTCGGACGTCTCCACCAGCCCGTCGGTGAAGAGCATCAGCACGTCACCGGGGCGCAGCGAACCCTTCACGGGGTCGAACTGGGCGCCGTCGTACACCCCGAGGAGGGGGCCCTCCGCGGCCTTCTCCTCCCAGCGCCCGCTGCCCGCGCTGAGCTGGAGACCCGGCGGATGTCCGGCCGAGTAGAGCTCGTAGTCGCCGGAGTCCAGGTCCAGGACCAGGTGGATGGAGGTGGCGAAGCCCTCGTCCCAGTCCTGGCGGAGCAGATAGCCGTTCGCGGCGGGCAGGAAGGCGTGCGGGGGCAGGGAGCCCAGCAGACCGCCGAAGGCCCCGGACAGCAGCAGCGCACGCGACCCGGCGTCCATGCCCTTCCCGGACACGTCCGTGAGCACGACCTCCATCGTCCGGCCGCCGTTCGTACGGGCCGCGACCACGAAGTCGCCGGAGAAGGACTGCCCGCCCGCGGGCCGCAGCGCCATCTCCCGGTGCCAGCCCTGCGGCAGCTGCGGCAGCTTGCTCTGCACCCGGATGCGTTCGCGCAGGTCGAACAGCATGGTGCCACCGCGCCGCCAGGGCACCCCGACCCGGCTGCGGAACTGGGCGATCAGCAGACCGAAGAACCCGCAGGCGGCCACGACCAGGACCACACCCGGGGTGACCCGGGAGGGCCCCTCGGTGTACGGCCCCAGCTGCACCGACTCCACGATCAGCGCGGTCGCCGCCGCCGCGTACAGGCCGAGCAGGCTCGCCGGGCGCAGCAGCAGGCCACCGGCCACGATCGGCAGGACCAGGGCGGCCGGTGAGCACCACACGGAGTTCATCAAAGTAATGGCCGCGATCACCGGGACGGTCATGAGCAGACCGGCCAGCGCGACCCAGTCCGAGCCGTCGCCGCGGAAGTAGTCCACGGCGCTTCTGCGCAGGCCGACGCGGACCCGGTGCCACTCCATCTTCAACCGGGCCGTGAACGTCTCGGCTTCCGCGCGCCGCTCTCGTCCTGCTGCCATTAGTTCGGGACCTTATCCGTCGAACCCCCTGCTTGGCACAGGAGGTACGACTTGTCCCCCGTGCGAGGTTCAACTTCACAGTCCCGCAAGGGGCGTGAAACGTCCGGCCGACGACGGTCCGGTCGAAATTCCCTCGCTCGTCCCGCGATGCCCTGGTAGGCATGGTTCATGGGGACCGACTTGCGGGTGCTTCGGAAGGACGACTGGGACGAGTGGTACGACAACCTGATCCGCGCCTTCGGCGGGGTTCCGGAGTCGGCCGAGGAACGTGAGCTGTTTCGCGAGCTCACCGTGGAGGACCGGTCCATCGGCGTCTGGGACGGCGACCGGTGCGTGGGTACGGCGGGCGCGTTCGCCTTCCGTATGACCGTGCCGGGCGGTGCCTCCGTGCCCACCGCCGGTGTGACCATGGTCAGTGTCGCGGGCACGCACCGGCGGCGCGGGGTGCTCACCTCGATGATGCGACGCCAGCTGGACGACGTGCGCTCCTGGGGCGAGCCGCTGGCCGTCCTCACGGCCTCCGAGCCGGTGATCTACGGCCGGTTCGGGTACGGCGTCGGCACATACCATCTCAATGCGGACATCGATACGACGCGCGTACGACTGTCCCCGCCGCCCGGCACGGACGACGTACGGCTGCGGTACGCGGCGCCCGCCGACGTGCTCGACGAGTGCGAGGCGTTGTACGCCCGGCTCGTGCCGCGACGGCCCGGGATGATCGCCCGGAACCCCGGCTGGCAGCGGCTGTGGCTGCTCGACACCGAGAGCGACCGGGACGGTGCCTCACCGCTGCAGTGCGTGGTCGCGGAGCGGGACGGGGAGATCGTGGGGTACGCGCGCTACCGGGTCAAGGCGGACTGGGAGGCGGCCGGGCCCAAGGGCACGGTGGTGGTCTCCGACCTGGAGGCACTGGATCCGGCCGTGCAGGGCGCGCTCTGGCGGTTCCTGTTCGACCTCGACCTCACCTCGCTGGTCGCCGTCCGGCGACGGCCCGTGGACGAGCCCTGGCAGTACCTCGTCTCCGACGTCCGGCGCTGCTCGCTGCTGGTGCGGGATGCGCTCCATGTGCGCCTGGTGGACGTCGGGGCGGCGCTGGAGGCGCGGACGTATCAGACACCGGTGGACGTGGTGCTGGAGGTGGAGGACGCCTTCTGCCCCTGGAACACGGGGCGTTGGCGGCTCAGCGGGGACGCCAAGGGGGCGTTGTGCAGCCGTACGACGGACTCGGCCGATCTCGCCCTGTCCGTACGGGAGTTGGGCGCGGCCTATCTCGGTGGCGTGAGCCTGGTCTCACTCGCGGGGGCGGGGCTGGTGCGGGAGGTGCGGCAGGGGGCGTTGGCGGAGGCCTCGGTGGGGTTCGGGTCGACCGTGGTGCCCTGGCTGCCGCACGGATTCTAGGACCCTGTTCCCCTGTTCTCAGGGTTTCTGGCAGGTCGGGCACCAGAAGAGGTTGCGGGCGGCGAGATCGGCGGTGCGGATCTCGCCGCCACAGATGTGACAGGGCAGGTTGGCCCGGCGGTAGACGTACACCTCGCCGCCGTGGTCGTCGACGCGGGGCGGGCGGCCCATCGCCTCCGGGGTGTGTTCGGGGCGGACGGTGTCGATGCGGTTGTTCCGGACTCCCTCGCGCATCAGCTCGACGAGGTCGGTCCAGATCGCGTCCCACTCGGCGGGGGTGATGTCCCGGCCCGCGCGGTACGGGTCGATGCGGTGCCGGAAGAGGACTTCCGCCCGGTAGACGTTGCCCACGCCGGCGATGACCTTCTGGTCCATCAACAGGGCCGCGATCGTCGTACGGCTGCGGGAGATCCGTCGGTACGCGGCTCGCGGGTCGGCGTCGGTGCCGTCGCGAAGGGGGTCCGGGCCGAGGCGGTCGTGTATCGACTGCTTCTCGGCGGGGGTGATCAGGGCGCAGGTCGTGGGGCCGCGGAGGTCGACGTACGCCCTGGTGTTCGCGAGGCGGAGGCGGACGGTGTCGGTGGGTGGGGGTGCGGGGGCGGCGCCGAAGGTGACCTTGCCGAAGAGGCCCAGGTGGATGTGGATCCACTCGGTGTCGCGGAAGCCGAGGAAGAGGTGTTTGCCGTGGGCCTCGGTGTCGGTGACTTCCGATCGGTCGAGGAGGGCGGCGGCGTCGGAGAACTTGCCCTGCGGGCTGGTGACGCGGGGTTTCGTGCCGTGGAACGCGGCGCCGTAGTCCTGGGCCAGGCGGTGGATGGTGTGGCCCTCGGGCACGGTGGCTCCTTGTTCGTTCTGCGGGTGGGGGTGCGGGCGGTTCTCCTCGCCCCCGCCGCCCCTACCCGTCCCATCCTCCAGGGGCTGCCGCCCCTTCGACCCCGCCCTGGGGGCTCCGCCCCCAGACCCCAGCTCCTCAAACGCCGGAGGGGCTGAGTCACCCAGGGGCGCGGGGCCGTGACATGTGCGGCTCCGCCGCGCGGGCGCGACCAGCCCCCACGCACCCGCACCCGGCCCTCGGCCCCCTGCCGGACTACTGCTGGGGGTGGTGTGCCGGGATGTCCGGCAGGTCGCCCGTCGTCTCGTACGCCGACAGCATGTCGATCCGGCGCTGGTGGCGCTCGTCGCCGGAGAACGGGGTCGCGAGGAAGGTCTCGACGAACTTCGTCGCCTCCTCCTGCGTGTGCATGCGCGCGCCCACCGCCACCACGTTGGCGTTGTTGTGCTGGCGGCCCAGCGACGCGGTCTCCTCGCTCCAGGCGAGGGACGCCCGGACACCCTTGACCTTGTTCGCCGCGATCTGCTCGCCGTTGCCGGAGCCGCCGATCACGACGCCGAGGGAGTCGGCGTCGGCGGCGGTGCGCTCGGCGGCGCGGAGGCAGAACGGCGGGTAGTCGTCCTGGGCGTCGTAGATGTGGGGTCCGCAGTCGACCGGGTCGTGACCGGCCGCCTTGAGCCAGTCGACGAGGTGGTTCTTGAGTTCGAAGCCTGCATGGTCGGAGCCGAGATACACGCGCATGGGATGAGTGTGACACGGCTGTTTCGGGGCAGCAGCCTCGGGTGTCGGCCTCCGAATCACTGGACCGGCCTTCCCCCACGCTCCCCCGCTCCCCCACACCCGGCACGAAGGAACTCCCCGTATGACTGGTCTCCAGGCCGGACTCAAGAACCGTCACCTCTCTATGATCGCCATCGGCGGTGTCATCGGCGCGGGGCTCTTCGTGGGCTCCAGCACCGGTATCGCCACCGCCGGACCCGGCATCCTGCTGTCGTACGCCCTCGTCGGCGCGATGGTCGTCCTCGTGATGCGGATGCTGGGTGAGATGTCCGCCGCGAATCCGAGTTCGGGTTCGTTCTCCGCGCATGCC
Organism: Streptomyces sp. NPDC048420; assembly: GCF_040651535.1. NCBI lineage: Bacteria > Bacillati > Actinomycetota > Actinomycetes > Kitasatosporales > Streptomycetaceae > Streptomyces > Streptomyces sp. NPDC048420. The sequence continues at coordinate 135,047 of NZ_JBEZKG010000024.1, read as the reverse complement.
GACCGGGCACTCGGGCGCTGGGCCGGGTTCTCCATCGGCTGGCTCTACTGGTTCTTCTGGGTGGTCGTGCTCGCCGTCGAGGCGACCGCCGGTGCCAAGATCCTCGAAGGGTGGATACCCGCCGTACCGCAATGGGGGTGGGCGCTGATCGTGATGGTGGTGCTGACCGCCACCAACCTCGTCTCGGTGGGGTCCTACGGCGAGTTCGAGTTCTGGTTCGCCGGGATCAAGGTCGTGGCGATCGGTGCCTTCATCGTGATCGGCGCGCTGGCCGTCTTCGGTGTGCTGCCGGGCGTCGACTCCGACAAGGCCGGGCTCTCCAACCTCACCGACCACGGCGGCTTCCTGCCCAACGGGGCCGGGACCATCCTCACCGGCGTACTCCTCGTCGTGTTCTCCTTCATGGGCAGCGAGATCGTCACCCTCGCCGCCGGGGAGACCGCGAACCCCCGCAAGGCCGTCACCAAGGCGACCAACAGCGTCATCTGGCGGATCGCGGTGTTCTACCTCGGCTCGATCTTCGTCGTCGTGACCCTGCTGCCGTGGGACGACAAGTCCATCGCCGACAAGGGTTCCTACGTCGCCGCCCTCGACTCCCTCGGGATCGCGCACGCCGGTCAGATCATGAACTTCATCGTGCTGACCTCGGTGCTGTCCTGTCTCAACTCCGGCCTCTACACGGCCTCCCGGATGGCCTTCTCGCTCGGTGAGCGGGGAGACGCGCCGAAGTCGTTCGCGCGGGTCAACGGGCGGGGTGTGCCGATGGCGGCGATCCTCGCGTCGGTGGTGTTCGGCTTCGTCGCCGTGTTCTTCAACTACCTCTCGCCCGACAAGATCTTCCTCTTCCTCGTCAACTCCTCCGGTGCGGTGGCCCTGTTCGTGTGGCTGGTCATCTGCCTCTCGCAGCTGCGGATGCGGAAGATCATCCAGGCCGAGGCGCCGGAGAAGCTGGTCGTGAAGATGTGGCTGTACCCGTATCTGACCTGGGCGACGGCCGCGTTGATCGTGTTCGTCCTCGGGTACATGCTGACCGACACCGAGCACGACGGGCGGGAGACAGTGCTGTTGTCGCTGCTCGTCGCGGCGGTGGTGCTTGTGATCGCCGTGGTGAAGGAGAAGGTCGGGAGGGGGAGTTCGGGTGCCGACCCGGCCGGTGAGGTGACGGACAAGGTGTCCGTCGGCTGACGGGTTCAACCGCACTCACAGGACGGTGAAGCTGTCTCTCACCTTCTCGTAGGTGTCGAGGGCCCCGGTCTCGATGTCCGGCTGGTACCAGGTGTTGATCTGGTACGACTTGTCGCCGGCGTTGAAGCCGAGCAGCCGGGCGTGCCAGGGGACGCCGTCGAGGGTGAAGGTGTACTCCCAGACGACCGCGGGGTGATCGCGGAACGTCGTCTCCTCCAGGCGGATCTTGCGGTAGTCCTGGCCCTTGTGGGCGTTCTGCTCGGACGTCTCCCACGTCTCCATCAAGTCGCCCTGTGCCAGCGAGGACTTGGCCGCGAGCTCCTGCTTTCCGTCGGGTGAGGTGTAGTGGACCTCCGCGCCCGTCTTCACGTCCCGTCGCCAGCCGGTGGGGGTCGCCCACGCGAACCCACCGGCTTCCTCATGCGCGCCGGGTGGGAGGGAGCGGGGGCGGGAGGTGCCCTCGACGGTGGAGGAGGGGGTGCCGCTCGGGGTGCCGCCGGAGGAGGCGGGCGGTGAGGCGGAGACGGAGGAGGACGGGGAGCCGCCCGCCTTGTCGTCCCCGCCCGGCGAGCCGGCGGTACTCGCGAGGACGACCGCGACTGCGACTCCCGCCACGACCACGCCTGCGGCGGCGAGCAGAGCGGCCCGGCGGCGACCGCGTCGGGGGGTGGCCGGGCGGGCGGGGCCGGGGAGTTCGCCCGGGGGCATACGGAGGGGGTGGGGGCCGAGGATCAGGGCGGGGTCGGGGGCGGGGGCCGAGTCGGGGGTTGGGGCCGAGTCGGGGGTGGAAGCGGTGTCCGGGATCGGGCTGCCGGCCGGAGTTGGGCCTGAGTCGGGGGTCGGGCTGCCGGGCGGGGTGAGGTTCGGGGCGGAAGTGGGGGCGGTACGGGGGGCGGTAGTAGGGGTGAGAGAGGGGCCGTCGGAACGGGCGGCCGAGGAGGGGCGGGTGGCCGGGGCGGGGCCGGCGGTGCCGAGGGCCGGACCGCCGGGGGCAGGGGCCGGACCGCCGGTGCCGGAGGCCGCACTGCCGGGGGCAGGAGCCAGACCGCCGGTACCGGAGGCCGCACCGCCGAGGGCAGGAGCCAGACCACCGGTACCGGAGGCCGCACCGCCAGGGGCAGGAACCGGACCGCCGGCACCGGAGGCCGCACCGCCAGGGGCAGGAGCCAGACCGCCGGTACCGGAGGCCGCACCGCCAGGGGCAGGAGCCAGACCGCCGGCACCGGAGGCCGCACCGCCAGGGGCAGGAGCCAGACCACCGGTACCGGAGGCCGCACCGCCGGTGCCGGGGGCAGGGGTGCCGATACCTGGTCCGTCTGTGGCGGGTGCGGGGGTGCTGGGACCTGGTGTGTCCGTGGCCGGGGTGGGGGTGCTGACACCCGGTCCCCCGGGGCCCGACCCAGGACCACGGGGGCCCACACCCGGGCCGCCGGCGACCAGGGCAGAGCCGCTGATGCTGGCACCCGGGCCGTCGGCGGCCGGGCCGGAGCCAGGGGCGCCAACACCCTGGCCGTCGGCGGCAGGACCCGAACCAGCGGCGTCCACACCCGGGCCGTTGGCGGCCGGGCCGGAGTCGCTGTTGGTGTCTCCTGTGCCCGGTGTGTGGCCGGGCTCGGGGTCCGGGGTGGGGTGTTGGGCGGGGACGGCCTGGTTGCCGCGGATCAGGGAGACACCGGGGCGGGAACGGCGTGGGCCGACCAGTGTGGGGGCGGAGGCGGCGCGTGTGGGGGCGTCCCGCGTCGGCGCGTCCGGCATGGGGAAGTGCTCCGTGGGGGCGCCCGCCGAGAGGGAGTCCTGCGTGGGAGCGCTCGCCAGGGGCGTGCTGATCGTGGTGGCGCCGGCCCGGAGCACGGCTCCCGCCGAGTTCCCGGACGGCGTCTCCGACCGCACCTCCGAACGTTCCTCCGAGGCGGCCTCGGTGGAGGCGCTGGCGGCGGGCGGGGTCGAGGGCGTCAGGGGGTCGGGGGGTTCGGCTACGGCGTCGGCGGTCACGGCGGCCACCTCGGGCGGGGTGCCGGTGCGGGGCCTCTCCAACTGTGTGTCCGAGGCATCGACAGCGACCGGGTCCGCGGAGACGTACCCGTCCGGCACCGCGTCCGAGGGCTCCGCGCCCCCGTCGTCCTGCCCCAGGTCCGGTGCGGACTCCGGCACCCGTGGATCCCGCACCGCCCGCACGACCCGTGTCTCCAGATAGGCCGGCGTGGGCAACTCCCGCGGAGCCCACGGCGACGTTTCCTCGGCGGCCGGCCGGTCGTCCGACGAGACACCGGGCGGGCCCGACGGACGGTCCGATACGTCCCGAGCCCGCACGTCCGGTGAGGCACCCGGCCGCGCCGACGCCTGAGCACGGTCCGACGAGTCCGGTGAGACTTCCGGCCGGACCGGCCGGTCAGCGGGCGAACCCGATGAACCCGGCGAACCACCCAGCACGTCCGGCGGGGTTGTCGGCGAGCCCGGCCGGGCGTCCGACCCGTCCGGCGAACCACTGGGCAGAACCCACGGGCCACCCGACGCATCCGACGGAACGCCCGCATCCAGCGAAGCCCACCCGTCCGGCGAACCACTGGGCAGAACCCACGGGCCACCCGACGCATCCGACGGAACGCCCGCATCCAATGAAGCCCCCGCGTCCGGCGAGGCCCCCGCGTCCGGCGAGGCCCCCGCGTCCGGCGAACCGCCCTGTGGCACCGACGTGGCTGGTGTTCCTGAAGCACCCGGCGTTCCTGAAACCCCCGCAGTCCCAGGCCTCCCGGGACTCCCAGAAGCTCCCAGCCCCCGCGGATCCCTCGGCTCCGTTGCGATGCCCGGGCCTTCCGGGCCCCCCGGGCCCCCCGACGGCACCGACGTCCCAGCCGGTCCCGGCACGCCCTCCGACGCCCGCGCGCCGTCAGTCCGCCCCGGCCTCCCCTTCTCCCCCGCGCCCGATGCCCACGCACCGTCGGTCCACCCCGCCGCCGGTTCCTCAGCCGCCCCCGCACGCGCCGCACCCACCGCCCGCGCGGAAGCCCTCCCCGGCTCTCCCTCCGGAGGCACCGGCTCGGCCTCTCCCCCGGCCACCCGCTCGTCGCCGGCCTCGCCCGTCTCCTCGGCGCCGCCGCCCGGCCCCCGGCGCTCGCGCGGCGGCTCCGTCGGCCCCACCCGCAGGGTCGGCGTAGGGGCCGGGAACGCCACCGGTTGCAGGGCCGATTCCACCTCGTCCAGGCCCGGTCGTATCGACGGGTCCTTCTCCAGCAGTGCCGAGAGGATGTCGGTCAACGGGCCTGCGGCGGCAGGGAGTTCCGGCTCCTCGTAGAGGACCGCGTGGAGGGTGGCCAGGGTCGTGTCGCGGGAGAACGGGGAGCGGCCGCCCAGGGCCGCGCACAGGGTCGCGCCGAGGGACCAGACGTCCGAGGGCGGGCCCTGGGGGCGGCCCGAGACCCGCTCGGGGGCCATGTAGTCGGGGGAGCCGACGAGCATGCCGACCATGGTGAGCGCTTTGGCGTCCTGCATCGCGGCGATGCCGAAGTCCGTCAGGACGATCCGGCGGCCGGTCCGCTCGCCGGACTCCACCAGGACGTTCCCGGGTTTGATGTCCCGGTGCAGCACGCCGCGCGCGTGCACCTGGCGGAGCGCCTCCACCAGGCCGAGGCCGAGGAGTGCGGCCGCGCGCGGGCCCAGCGGGCCGTCCTCCACCATCACGCGTTCCAGGGAGCGGCCCTTGACCAACTCCATGACGATCCACAGGCGTTCACCCTCGTCCACCACGTCGTAGACCCGTACGACGTTCGGGTGGTCGATCCGGGCGGTTGCCCTGGCCTCGCGCAGGGTGCGTTCACGGCGGGTGCGGGTGTCCTCCGCGTCGAGGCCGTCGATCCGCATCTCCTTGACCGCGACCTGCCGGTCGAGTACTTCGTCGGCGGCCCGCCACACCCGCCCCATTCCCCCCTGGCCGATGCTCTCGACCAGGCGATAACGTCCCGTCACCAGGAGCCCTGGAACTCCACCACTCCTGGTGTTTCCCGCATTCCCCGTGTTCCCCACGTTCCCCGGCAATCCGCTGCACCCCCTCAACGAAGCCCCGACTGCCACACAATGGTCACACTTCGAGCCGTACCAGCATAGTGCGGAGAAATCTTGTGGTACCTCTTCAAGTACTGCGAATTCAGGCGCAGCCAAGGGGGACGAACATGAGTTCTCGTCGTATGACGACCATTGCCGGATCGCTGGTCGCGGCATCTTTCTCGACGGTGATGATCCTTCCCTTCACCGCGAGCGCGGACGAGGGGCCCGCAAGCAGCAAGGGGGGAAAGGCCGTTGACCAGGCACCGGCCGGCGTGGAGCTGACGACGACACTGCCCGAGACGATCTCCGTCGACAACAGCTCGCAGAAGACGGACCTCACGGCCACCGTGAAGAACGACGGGAGCAAGGACAGCGGAAAGATCAGGCTTTTGGTCGTCGGTTTCGACGGCATGACGGTCAAAAACGTTCAAGGCTGCTCTCCGATTGAAGAAAAGGATCTGCCGGAGGGCTCGAACAGCGGTTTTGCCTGCCCCATCGACAATCTCGCGGCCGGTAAGTCGAAGTCGTACGCGGTCGACGCCACGTTCGATCTCGGCAAGACCGGAAAGATCTGTCTGCCGGTGCAGACCAGCGACGGAAAGAAGACGTTCTGGCAGCAGGGACCGGTTCCGTTCGGTACGACGAATCCGTCGCCGAACGCCCCGGCGACCCCGCTGCTGCTCGGCACCGACAACAAGCCGGTGGCGCCCGGCGGCGACACGGCGGGCGAGCTGCCCAAGACCGGTGGCGTACGTGACCTGCTGCCGCTGGGGGCGGCGGGGGCGTCGCTGATGGCGGCGGGCGTGGCCGGGCTGTGGTGGTCGCAGCGGCGGCCGCAGCGCAGCGGCTGATCCACAGCGGGAGACCGGCGGAGGCATAACCTGACGGAAGCTGTCAGGTTATGCCTTCATCATGCCCGGCATGAACACCTCGACCGACGACGAAGTCACCAGTTTCCAGACCGGGTTCGCCCTCCGTCCCGACCTCGTGTTCCCGGTCCGCTCCCCGGACGACGTGGTCGCCGCCGTGCGCCGTGCGGCCGACGCGGGGCTGCCGGTCACCGTGCTGGCCACCGGGCACGGGCTGCCCGGCGCGGTGGAGGGCGGCGCGCTCATCAGCACCCGGCACATGGACCGGATCGGCGTCGACCCCGGGGCCCGTACGGCGCGCGTCCAGGCGGGTGTCCGCTGGGGGCAGGTGGTCGAGGCCGCCGCTCCGTACGGACTCGCGCCCCTCAACGGCTCCGCACCGGGAGTGGGTGCCGTGGCGTACACCCTCGGCGGCGGACTCGGCATCCTGGCAAGGGAGTTCGGCTACGCGGCCGACCACGTCCGCTCACTGGACGTCGTCACCGGGGACGGCCGACTGCGGCACGTCACCGAGGAGTCCGAGCTGTACTGGGGACTTCTCGGCGGCGGCCACCGTCTCGGTGTCGTCACCGAGTTGGAGATCGGACTCGTCCCCGTGCGGACGCTCTACGGCGGTTCGCTCGCCTTCGACGGCCGTGAGGTCGATCCGGCGGCCCTGCTACGGGCGTACGAGCAGTGGACCAGGACCGTGCCGTCCACCCTCACCTCGTCCTTCGCCGCCGTACCGTATCCGGACCTGCCGGCGCTGCCGCCGCAGTTGCGCGGGCGGTATGTCGTCTCGGTCCGGGTCGCGTACACCGGCGCCGACGGGGGCGAACTCGTCGCACCGTTGCGGGAGTTCGGCCCGGTGCTCGCGGACTCCCTGCGCGAGATGCCGTACGCCGAGAGCCACACCATCCACAGCGATCCGGACTTCCCGCACAGCTACCACGGGGACAGCGCGGTGCTGAGCGAGCTGGACCTGGAGCGGGCCGGTGAGCTGCTCCAACGGACCGGGCCAGGGGCGGGCGCCATGGTCGTCGTACAGATCAACCATCTGGGCGGGGCGTTGGCGCGACCGGCGCCGAACTCGGTGCCGTATCGCGAAGGGCGGTTCCTGGTAAGGCTGTTGACCATGGGAGAGCGGGAGAAGGCACGGGAGCTGCTGGACCCGGCCTTCGCACTGCTCGCGCCCGTCACCCTCGGCCGTACCGTCAACTTCGCCTTCGGGGCCGGGGACCGGGCCGAGGGCCTGTACGACGCCGAGACGCGCAAGAGGCTCGCCGGGTTGGAGTCGACGTACGACCCGGCGAGCCTCTTCCGAAGGAGCCAGGAGCTCTCCAGCCGATCGTGTTGACATCACGGCAGCCGGCACGACCGTGGAGCGGCTGGTCCGGGAGCGGGTGCCAGACCCGGTTCGCCGTACGGTCGATCGCGGGATCCGGCACGCCCGGCCCCGAGGAGCCCCATCGCGTTGCACCCCCCATCGCGACTCGGCCGGTCGACCCGGTTCCCTGAAGCCGGCCTGGTCCGCCGGACAGGCCCTAGCGCTTGACGAGCTTCCAGGCCGTCGGCAGGAGACCCATCGCCAGGGCCGCCTTGAGGGCGTCGCCGAGGAGGAACGGGGTGAGGCCGGCCGCGATCGCGGCGGACAGCGACATGTCGGCGGCGTAGGCGAGGTACGGGACGCCGATCGCGTAGATGATCGCCTCGCCGACCAGCATGGCACCGGCCGTCCGCCACACGTTGCGGTCGGCGCCGCGGCGGGCCAGGGCGCCCACGGCGGCGGAGGCCAGGATCATGCCGAGGATGTAGCCGAAGGAGACCGAGAACCCGGAGGTGCCCTGGGCGAACCACGGGAGGCCGGCGAGGCCCGCCAGCGCGTACAGGGCGAGGGAGGCGACACCGCGGCGCGCGCCGAGGGTCGTGCCGACGAGCAGCGCGGCGAAGGTCTGGCCGGTCACCGGCACCGGGGAGCCCGGCACGGGCACGGAGAGCTGCGCGGCGAGGCCGGTGAGGGCGGCGCCGCCCACCACGAGCGCGAGGTCCCGGACGCGGGAGGCGGGGATCAGGTCGGCGAGGACCTGGCCGGTGCGGACGGGGGCGACGGCGGTGGTCATGGGGACTCCGTGAAGGTGTGGACGGCGGGGGACATCGTGACGCTATCCCGGCGCGCTCCGGCCGCTCACCGTCAACGGTCGACAAAGCCTCGAACAGGGGCTTGGTGGGCTCCGGACAAAGAGTGTGGGTTACACCCGGCTCGGCGTGACCCCTGTCACTGAGGTGAGGTGGCCCGGCATACAGGGCGCCCGATGGGCCCGCTGTGGAGAATCACCAACGAACCCTAGCGGTCTGGTCGGATTCACGGTTTCTGACCTACCCTTCCAGACATGGTCGCCCAGTCCCGGTACTTCTCCTCGCGTCGCCACGTCGATCTGCGACGCGTGGGCACGGCTGTCTGTCGCCGTCCGGTGTGAGGCGGGTTCCGGCGCGCCTCATCCTCCGAGACGTGTCGGCCCCCGTACCCGAGGACGGTCCTCCATGCCCCGTACCGCGGCACCCCCTCTCACCCCCACTCCCACCTCCCGGCGCCGGACGAGCGCGAGCGTCGTCCTGCGGTCCGTGCTGGAGCACGGACCGGTGGCGCGCAGCACCATCGCCCGGCTGACCGGACTGTCCCCGGCGTCGGTGACGGACTACTGCACCCGGTTCACCGAGCTCGGCCTGATCCGTGAGTCGGCCGTGCCCCGGCGGTCGAACGGCGTCGGACGCCCGCACGTCCCCGTCGACCTGGACGACTCACGGTTCGTGGTCGGTGGCGTGCATGTGGCGGTGCCGTACACCACGGTGGCGCTGCTCGATCTGCGCGGCCGGGTGCTGGCCCGGCGCGAGCTGAAGCACCAACACACCGAGCCGGGCCCGGTGTTGGAGCGGGCCGCCGAAGGTCTGGCCGAGCTGCTCGCCGGTTCTCCCGGCTGCCGGCCGCTCGGAGTCGGCGTCGCCGTCGGCGGCTGGGTGGACCGGGATTCCGGGACCGTCGTCGAGCACCCCCTGCTGGGCTGGCGGGAGGTGCCGGTGCGGGACATGCTCGGCTCCCGCACCGGCCTGCCGGTCCATGTGGACGGGCACGCGCGGGCGTTGGTGAACGCGGAGCGGCTGTTCGGGCGGGCCCGCGGCAGCCGGAGCGTGCTGCATCTGTTCGTCGGCAACGTGGTGGACGCGGCCTTCGCCACCCACGACGAGGTGCACCACGGGCCGCGTTCCCAGGCGGGCGCGATCGCCCATCTGCCGGTGCCGGGCGGCACCGAGCCCTGCGACTGCGGCCGCACCGGCTGCCTCCAGGTCGAGTTGAGCGAGCGGACGTTGTGCCGTCGGGCCCGGCGGGCGGGGGTCGCGGAGGGCGTGAACCCGATGCACGTGGTCGCGGCGGCGGCAACGGGCGATCCGGAGGCGGTACGGCTGCTGGTGGAGCGGGCCGGTGCCGTCGGACGGGCGGCGCGGCTGCTGCTGGACGTGCTGAACCCGGAGACGGTCGTGGTGACCGAGGTCGGCGTCCTGCACCGGGAGGACTGCCTCGCCGCGTTGCGCGAGGGGGTCGGCGACGAGCGGGCGGTCTCGGTGGTGCCGACGAGTTTTCCCGACTCCGTGCTCGCCGTGGCGGGTGGTTCGGTGGCGCTCGACGTCCTCTACCGGGATCCGCTGACCCTGTCTCCCTGACCCTGTCACCTGAGCGGAATTAATTCAGAAACTCCGAATGTTGACAGGGCCTCCGCATGACCAGGAACATCTTTTCCATGAGCCCGCACCTGTACTGTCGCGCCCTTTGTTGCTGACACGTTGCCCCGCGTGACGCGCTCATTTCTCCTGCGTGAATTAATTTCCGCGTGACTTTCTCCTGCACCGATTCAGGGAGTCCTCCCATGCCTGTTTCCCGCACGTCCGGCTTCGACCGGCGGCTGTTCCTCTCCTCGGTCCTCGGTGCCGCGGCCGGTGTCGCCGGCCTCAGCGGCTGCGCCGACAGCAGCGCCGCCGCCCACACCAAGGACGCCCTGTCCGCCCCGCTCGCCGCCAAGGTCCCGGCGGGTACGAGCCTGAAGATCTCCTCGTATTCCGGCACCCAGCAACTCCAGCTGAAACTCGGCAGACTGGGCGAGTTGCCGTTCAAGGTGTCCACGTGGGCCAATATCAGCGCCGGGCCCGATGTCATCAACGCCTTCCGGTCCGGCTCCCTGGATGTCGCCAACAACGCGGGAATCCCGCCGATCCAGGCACACTTCCAGGGTTACGACGCGAAAATCGTCGCGATCAACATCACCCGCAAACCGAACTACCTCTTCGCCACCAAGCCCGGCAGCGACATCCGTTCGGTCGGGGATTTCACGGGGAAGAAGCTCGCGTTCTCACAGGGGCAGGCGCAGGGAGTCGTGCTGCTGCGGGCGCTGAAGAAGGCCGGGCTCTCCTACGACGAGGTGAAGCTCGTCCCGCTGACCAGCAACCAGTTCTTCACGGCCCTGCAGTCCGGCCAGGTGGACGTGGCGCCGCTCGCCAACAGCCAGGCGCCCGCCTACCTCCAGCAGTACGAGGCCAAGGGCGCGCACGCCATCACCACCGACGTGGTCGACCTGCTCAACCTGCTGTGGGCGCCGACCTCCGTGCTGGGCGACCCCGCGAAGGCCACCGCGGTCGCCGCGTACATCCCGTACTGGGCCAAGGGCCAGGTGTGGACGTACGAGAACCCCGACATCTGGAACGAGGAGTTCTACGTGAAGACCCAGAACCTGACCCCGGCCCAGGCGAAGTCGGTCACCGCGCTCGCCAACAAGCCCCTGTTCCCGCCGAGTTGGGACGAGGCGATCAAGTGGGAGCAGGAGACCGCGGATCTGCTGGCGGAGGGCGGCTTCCTGAAGAAGTTCGACGTGGGCGGGCTCTTCGACCACCGCTTCGAGGGCATCGCAGCGAAGTCGGTGGCCGCGGAGTACCGGAGGTGAGCGCCGTGACCACCGCCGGGACCGCCGTCGCGGTCGCCCCGGCCGAGGACACGCACCAGGTCCGCAGGCGCCGCCGGCTCTCCCCCGGCAGGCGGCTGCCCGCCGCCCGGCTCACCGGACCGGTCCTCCTCCTCGCGCTGTGGGCCGCCGCCTCCGCCGCAGGGCGGCTCGACCCGGCCGCGATCCCGCCGCCGTGGACGGTGGTGCGGACCGGCGTCCATCTGTGGACCGACGGGACCCTGCCCACCGACGTCCTGACCTCGCTCCAGCGAGCCGCCTCCGGGTTCGCGATCGGCCTGGTCGTCGGCGTCCTGCTGGCCCTGGTGTCCGGTCTCAGCCGGACCGGCGAGGCTCTCATCGACGGGACGGTCAACCTCAACCGGGCGATCCCGACCCTCGGTCTGATCCCGCTGTTCATCCTCTGGCTGGGCATCGGCGAGACCTTCAAGATCGCGATCATCGCGATCGTCGTCTACATCCCGATCTATCTGAACACCCATGCCGCGCTGTCCGGCATCGACCACCGCTTCGTCGAACTCGCCGAGGTCCAGGGGCTGTCGAGGTTCGCCTTCGTACGGCAGATCGTGATCCCCGGCGCACTGCCCGGATTCTTCGTGGGACTCCGGCTCGGCGTCACCGGCTCCTGGCTGGGCCTGGTCGTCCTGGAGCAGATCAACGCCACCAGCGGACTCGGCTACATGATGTTCCAGGCCCAGAACTACGGCCAGAGCGACGTGATCCTCGTCGGTCTCGTCGTCTACGGCGTCTTCGGCCTGGTCTCCGACAGCGCGGTCCGTCTCATCGAACGGAGGGTGCTGTCATGGCGGCGCACGCTGAGCAGCTGACCCGGCCCGCAGTACAACTCCGGGGACTCACCCGGTCGTTCGACGGGCGTAGCGTCCTCGACGACATCGACCTCGACATCCCGGCCGGACAGTTCGTCGCCCTGCTCGGGCACAGCGGCTCCGGCAAGAGCACGCTGCTGCGTGCGGTGGCGGGGCTGGACCACGAGGTGGTGGGAAGCGGGCGGCTCACCGCCCCCGAGCGGGTGTCGGTGGTCTTCCAGGACTCCCGGCTGCTGCCCTGGCGGCGGGTGCTGGACAACGTCCTGCTCGGCACGAACGGCACGGACGGCGAGGAGCGGGGCCGCGAGGCGCTCACAGAGGTGGGCCTGAAGGGCCGCGAACGGGCCTGGCCCAACGAGCTCTCCGGCGGCGAGGCCCAGCGTGCAGCCCTCGCCCGCTCCCTGGTCCGGGAGCCCGAACTCCTGCTGGCCGACGAGCCGTTCGGGGCGCTCGACGCGCTCACGCGGATCAGGATGCACGCCCTGCTGCGCGAGCTGTGGAAACGCCACCGGCCGTCCGTCCTTCTCGTCACCCACGACGTCGACGAGGCGATCGTGCTCGCCGACCGGGTGCTCGTACTCGAACAGGGCCGCATCGGCCTCGACCTGACCATCGACCGCCCGCACCCGCGCTCGTACCGGGATCCCCTGCTGGGCGAGTACCGCGAACGACTGCTGGCCGCACTCGGCGTCACGGAGGACCACGCATGACCGCAAGACAGCTCCATCTCAACGCGTTCCTGATGAACACCGGCCACCACGAGGCCTCCTGGCGGCTCCCGGAGAGCGACCCGTTCGCGCACGTCGAGCTCGACCACTTCGTGCATCTCGCCCGGATCGCCGAGCGCGGCACCTTCGACTCGCTCTTCCTGGCCGACGGACCGCAGTTGTGGAGCAACCTCGCGCAGCGGCCCGCCGGTGCCCTGGAGCCGCTCACCCTGCTGACCGCGCTGGCGACGGCCACCGAGCACATCGGGCTGATCGCGACCGCCTCCACCTCCTACAACTCCCCCTACAACCTGGCCCGCAAGTTCGCCTCGCTGGACATCATCAGCGGCGGCCGGGCGGGCTGGAACATCGTCACCACGGCGGGCAAGGAGGCGGCCCGGAACTTCGGTCTGGAGCACGAGCCCGCGCACGCGGACCGCTACGCCCGGGCCGCCGAGTTCCTGGACGTGGCCCTCAAGCTCTGGGACAGCTGGGAGGACGACGCGATCCTCGGCGACAAGGCGGCCGGCGTCTGGGGCGACGACTCGAAGATCCACCCGCCCCGGCACCAGGGGGCGTACTTCAGTGTCGAGGGCGCGCTCAACGTGCCCCGCTCACCCCAGGGTTACCCCCTGCTCGTGCAGGCGGGCTCCAGCGAGGACGGGAGGGAGTTCGCGTCCCGGTACGCGGAGGCGGTGTTCACCGCTCAGCAGACCATCGAGGACGCCCGGGCCTTCTACGCCGACCTCAAGTCCCGTACCGTCGCGGCCGGCCGGGACCCCGACCACATCAAGGTGCTTCCCGGCATCGTCCCGGTCATCGGCGCCACGGAGGCCGAGGCGCTGGCGAAGGAGCAGGAGCTGGAGGACCACATCGTGCACCGGCACGGCGTGGCCAACCTGGAACGGCTGCTGCAACTGCCTGAGGGGACCCTGGAGTTGGACCGGCAGCTCCCCTCCGACCTGCCGCCCGAGTCCGCCGTCGAGGGTGCCAAGAGCCGCTACACACTCGTCGTGGAGCTGGCCCGGCGCGACCGCCTCACCGTGCGGCAGCTGATCGGGCGGCTCGGCGGCGGGCGCGGCCACCTCACCTTCGCCGGGACCCCCGAACAGGTCGCCGACGCGATCGAGACGTGGTTCACCCAGGGTGCCGCCGACGGCTTCAACATCATGCCCGCGGTGCTCCCGTCAGGCCTGGACGCCTTCGTCGACCACGTCGTCCCGATCCTGCGCACCCGCGGCCTGCTCCGCGCGGAATACGGCCCCCGGCAGACCCTGCGGGAGCGCTACGGCCTCCCCCGCCCCGTGAACCAGTACGTCCAGCCCGTCCCCGCCTGAGCGCTCCGCTGGCTGTGTCGATATGCGGCCCCGCCGCGGGGCGGTGCTGGGTCGTCGATCGGCTGCGGCGCCGTCGTGGCTGGTCGCGCCCGCGCGGCGGAGCCGCATACATCACGGCCCCGCGCCCCTTCAGGGCGCTGCCGAAACCGTAGTGGACTTCGCCCAACCCGATGAGAGCCTGGAAAGGACCCCACCATGTCCGGTATCGAGATCCGCAAGGTCACCGCCCACATCGGCGCCCACGTGTCCGGCGTCGACATCGCGAAGCCCCTCGACGAGGAGACCGCCACCGCGCTGCGTGACGCGCTCAACGTCCACAAGGCGCTGGTCTTCAGCGACGTGAACCTCGACGACGCGGGCCAGCAGGCCTTCGCCCGGCACTTCGGCGAGCTCACCACCGCCCACCCGACCGTGCCCGCGGTCGACGGCGCCCCGAACGTCCTGCCCGTCGACAGCGAGGGCGGCCGGGCCGCCAACAACTGGCACACCGACGTCACCTTCGTCCTCAACCCGCCGCAGGCCAGCACCCTGCGCAGCCTGACGATCCCGCCGTACGGCGGCGAGACGCTGATCTCCAACTCGGCGGCCGCGTACCGCAATCTGCCCGAGCCGCTGCGCCGGCTGGCCGACGGACTGTGGGCCGAGCACACCAACGACTACGACTACGCCGTACCGGAGGAGACGCTGGACGAGGAACAGGCCGCCCGGCGCGCCCAGTTCACCTCGATCAAGTTCCGCACGGCCCATCCGGTGGTGCGGGTGCACCCGCTGACCGGTGAACGCGGGCTGTTCATCGGCGGATTCGCGCAGCGGATCGTGGGCCTGTCGGTGGGCGAGTCCCGCAAGGTGCTCGACCTGCTCCAGGCGTATGTGACCCGGCCGGAGAACCTGCTGCGGCACCGCTGGTCGGAGAACCAGCTCGTGCTCTTCGACAACCGCATCACCCAGCATTACGCCGTCGACAACTACGACGGTCTGCCGCGCCGGCTGCACCGGGTGACCGTCGCGGGTGACGTCCCGGTGGGCATCGAGGGCAAGGAGAGCTACTCGATCCAGGGCGACGCCTCGCACTACACAGCCGTAGCGGCCTAGTCACAGCGGGTTCCGCGGACGTCCGCATGCTGGGCGGCCTCCCCTCTGACCTGGGGAGACCGCCCAGACTGTGGGCGTTTTTGCCGTCTCACGCACTGGACGAACCGCGCCCATGCCCAGCACCACCGTCAAGGCTCCACAAGAGTCCGACGCCTCCCTGTCCCACGGTCTCAAGCAGCGCCATCTGTCGATGATCGCCCTCGGCGGGGTGATCGGCGCGGGACTGTTCGTCGGTTCCGGCGCGGGGATCGCCGCCGCCGGACCGTCGATCGTCCTCGCCTACACGCTCTCCGGCCTCCTCGTGATGCTGGTGATGCGGATGCTCGGCGAGATGTCGGCCGCGTACCCCTCCTCCGGCTCCTTCTCCGCGCACGCCGAACGGGCGATCGGCCCCTGGGCGGGCTTCACCGCCGGCTGGTCGTTCTGGGTCCTGCTGTGCACGGCCGTGGGCCTGGAGGGCATCGGTGCCGCGAAGATCGTGACCGGCTGGCTCCCGGGAACCCCCGAATGGGCCTGGGTGGGCCTGTTCATGCTGGTCTTCTGCGTCACCAACCTGGCCGCGGTGAAGAACTTCGGTGAGTTCGAGTTCTGGTTCGCGGCCCTGAAGGTCGCCGCGATCGGCCTGTTCCTGGTCCTCGGGGTGCTGGCGATCGCCGGGGTCCTGCCCGGCACCGGCTCCCCCGGCACCTCGAACCTCACCGGCCGCGGGGGCTTCTTCCCGGGCGGCGGCGAGGGCCTGGTCGTCGGCCTGCTCGCCTCCGTCTTCGCGTACGGCGGCCTGGAGACGGTGACCATCGCGGCCGCCGAGTCCGAGGACCCGGTGCGGGGAGTCGCGAGCGCGGTCCGTACGGCGATGTGGCGGATCGCGCTGTTCTACGTCGGCTCGATGGCGGTCATCGTCACCCTCGTCCCCTGGGACTCGAAGGCGGTCGTGGAGAAGGGCCCCTACGTCGCCGCCCTCGACGAACTCGGCATCCCCGGTGCCGGCCAACTCATGAACGCGGTCGTGCTGGTCGCCCTGCTCTCCGCGATGAACGCCAACATCTACGGCTCCTCGCGCATCGCCTACTCCCTCGTCCGGCGCGGTCTGGGTCCGAAGGGGCTCGGCCGGGTGTCCGCAGGCGTCCCGCGGATCGCCGTCCTGGTCTCCTGTGTCTTCGGTTTCGGCTGCGTGGTGCTGAGCTACTGGCGGCCCGACGACGTCTTCTCCTGGCTCCTCAACATGATCGGCGCGGTCGTCCTGGTCGTCTGGATCATCGTCGCCGTCTCCCACCTGCGTCTGCGTCGGTCCCGGACCGTGCCCTTCCTGACCTGGGTCGCCGTGGCGGGCATGGCGGCGGTCCTCGTGCTGATGGCCCGGGAACCGGGCACGCGGGTGCAGTTGTACGCGACGGGCGGGATGACGGCGGTGCTGGCGGTCGCCGGATACGCGCGACAGAAGGCTCTTCCTGTTGCTACCGTGTAGTTGCAAGCTACTTGCAATAAGATACCTCGCCTCGTGATCGTCTTCTCACCTTTCACGGGCCGGGCGGAATGCCGGAAGCCCCCGCGAGGACGTGACTCGCGGGGGCTTCCGGTGTGCGGTCAGGGCTTTCGCCCGACGCCCCCGTGCTGGCCGATCGGGGCCGGTGCCGAGTCGCCGTCCGGGCGCCACAGCGGGACCGGGACCACGCCCGGCTCCACCAGCTCCAAGCCCTCGAAGAACGCCTCGATCATGTCGACCGGACGCAGGAAGTAGGGGACCGCGCCGGTCTCGTTGTAGGCGTCCTGGGCCTGCTCGTAGTCCGGGTCGGTGCCGCGGGAGCCGTCGTTGACGCACAGGTAGCTGCCGGAGGGCAGACCGGCCATCAGACGGCGGACCAGGTCACGGGCCAGGTCGTAGTCGGTGACGTGGCCGAGGATGCCGCTGAGGATCAGGGCGGTGGGGCGGGTGAGGTCGAGGGTCCGGGAGGCCGCGTGGAGGATCTTCTCCGGCTCGTAGAGGGTCAGATCCTCGTACGCCGTCACACCCTCCGCGGTGGAGGTGAGCAGGGCGCGGGCGTGGGCGAGGACCAGCGGGTCGTTGTCGACGTAGACGATCTTCGATTCGGGGGCGCTGCGCTGGGCGACCTCGTGGGTGTTGTCGACCGTGGGCAGTCCGGTGCCGACGTCCAGGAACTGGCGGACGCCCGCCTCCTCGACCAGGTACCGGATGCTGCGGCCGAGAAAGGCTCGGCTGCTGCGGGCGATGGTGACGATGCCTGGGAAGACGGCGGTGTAGGCGTCGCCGGCCTCCTCGTCGACGGGGTAGTTGTCCTTGCCGCCGAGCCAGTAGTTCCAGATCCGGGCCGAATGCGGCACCGAGGTGTCGATCTCCGTCATGGGCCCATCGTGCTACGACCGGTCCGGCTCGCACGGCACATTGAGGGAGAGAAGTGCGGCGGATCCCTCCTTGTCGAGGCGGAGTTCGGTGATCGCCGCGTTGCGCAACCGCGGGAACACCCTGCGGTACTCCCTGGCCGGGATCTGCAGCAGCGAGCACAGGACCAGCCGCAGCAGGGTGTTGTGGGCGACGACCAGGACCCGCTCGCCGGGGTGGGCGGCGGCGATGCGGCGCAGCGCCGCCGTGCCGCGGGCGGCGGCTTCCAGGGGGTCCTCCGCGCCGGGGAAGGGATATCCCACCGGGTCCGCCCGGAACGCCTCTGCCGCGTCCGGGACTTCCGCCGCGAACTCCGCGAGGGTACGGCCCTCCACGACCCCGAAGTCGCACTCCCTGAGGCCGAGTTCGCGGTGCGGGGTGACTCCCAGGGCACGGCAGGCGGGGTCCGCGGTGGCGATCGCCCGCGACAGGGGGGACGTCCAGACCGCGTCGGGGCGGTGCACGGCGGCCCACCGCCCGAGCGCCTGTGCCTGTTCGCGGCCCTCGTCGGTGAGGCCGATGTCGCTCACGCCGGCGTAGCGGTTCTCGGCGTGCCAGATGGTTTGGCCGTGCCGGGCCAGCAGGAGGGATGTGCTCATGGTCTGGTCCCGTCGTCGAGTGCGGCTCCGTCGTGGCTGGTCGCGCAGTTCCCCGCGCCCCTGGGTAGGTCCTCGCACACGTTGGTTTCCTGGTTCAGTCGGCTGTGCGCGTGTACCGCCACCGGCGCCAGGAGCCAACCTCGCTCGGTGAGTTCGTCGACGAGGCGGGCGTACGGCTCGGCGAAGAGGGTGGTGCGCTCCAGGTTCGGATCGAGCGTCGTGCGGATGCGGACCATGCGCTCGGCGATGTCTGGCAGGGGCTCGCCGGTGACGCCGTGCGCCGCCAACGCGGCCATGCCCAGTGCCGGTTCGGTCTGTTCCGGCACACGGACCGGGCGGCCGAGGACATCGGCGCGCAGTTGGTTCCAGTACGCGCTGCGGGCGGCCCCGCCGGTGAGAGTGAGCGGGCCGTCGAGAGGGGCGCCGAGGTGGTCGAGGTAGTCAAGGCAGAGCCGCTCGGCGAGGGCGACGCCCTGGAGGATCCCGGCCCAGCGGTCGGCGTCGTCGGCGGGGGTGCCGAGCAGGAAGGCGGTGGCGTCGGGGGCGAGGAAGGGGAACCGTTCCCCCGGTGACACCAGCGGGTAGGCGATCGCGCCGGACGGCTCGAACGCGGCCGCCCGTTCGTCCATGACCCCGGGGTCCACGTCCGCCGGCAGCGCGCCCGCGCCCACGCTCGACGCCCCGCCGGGCAGCCAGGTCCCGCCCGGCGCGCGGTGGTTGTAGACCACGCCGGTGGGGTCCAGGACCGGGGCGGGGGCGGCGCCCTTGAGGACGAGGGTGGTGCCGAGCACCGAGTTCCAGGAGCCGTGCCGCAGGGCGCCCGCCGCGATCTGGGCCGCGCAGCCGTCGGTCATCCCGGCGATGACGGCGGTACCGGCGGGGATGCCGGTGGCCTCGGCGGCGGCCGGGCAGACCTCGCCGAGCCGGGTGCCGGGCAGGACCACCTCGGGGAGATCGAGGGCGAGATCCGGCCAGGCATCGCGCTGAAGGTCGTACCCCGTCTTGAGCGCGTGACTGGAGTCGGTGGGCACCGGCCCGCCGACCAGACGCGCGGTGACGACATCGGGCTGGTGGGTGACCCGGCCCTCGCCATGAACGCCGACGAGCCACAACGCCTTCGGCAGCGCCCACGTGTCCTGGACCGCGAGGCCCGCCTCCCGCAGCCGTACCGCCTCGGCCGCCGCGCGTCCGTCGTCGTACATCAGGGCGGGGCTCGCCGGGCGCCCCTCCCCGTCGGTCAGCAGGACCGTGCCGGAGGTCCCGCACACCGCGAGGCCGCCGATGCGTACACCCGTCAGAGTGGTGAGCGCGGAACGGGACGCCGTGCACACCGCCTGCCACCACTCCTCCGGATCCTGCTCGTGCCGCACGCCCTCGCGCCGGCCGCCGAGCGGGGCGGAACCCCGGCCCAGCACGGTTCCGTCGGCCGTGACCGCCAGCGCGCGCACGCTCTGCGTGCCGAGGTCGATCCCCAGCCACGCCGTCTCGTTCTCGTCCGTCATCTCTGCCATCTCCGCCATACAGCCACCTCCCACCCGCACGGGGTCTATGCGTACCCCGGACACGCGGCTCAACATCGTGTGAGTGAAGCGACGACTCGGAGGTCGACGATGACCCAGAGGACCGATCCCGTACGTGTCGTGGCGGCCGGTGACCACTTCGTGCTGCCGGGGCTGATCGCCGGGGCCGTCGAGGCCGAACTGGGCGACATCGCCGTGGAGACGCAGGAGTTGAGGCTCGGCTGGCCCCTCGAACCCTTCGGGCCCGTGGCGGAGGTGACGGAGGCGAGCGACGCCGAGGACGAGCTGATCGAGGCGCTGGCGGGCGCGGAGGTCCTCGTCACCCAGATGGGCCCCGTCACCGAGCGGGTGCTGAACGCCACCGACGACCTGCGGCTCGTGGTCGTCTGCCGGGGCGGGCCCGTCAACGTCAACCTCGACGCGGCCAAGGCACGGGACGTCCGGGTGTGCTTCGCGCCGGGACGCAACGCCGCCGCCACCGCCGAGTTCACCGTCGGCACGCTGCTGGCCGCCCTGCGCCGCATCCCACAGGCCCACGACCTCCTCGCCGCACAGGGCAGTTGGGAGGGCGGCGCCGCCTACTACACGTACGAGCACAGCGGCCTGGAGCTGGAGGACCTGCCGGTCGGGCTCGTCGGCTACGGCGCCGTCGGCAGCCGGGTCGCGCGTGTGCTGTGCGCGTTCGGGGCGCAGGTGATGGTGTACGACCCCTATGTGCGCGGCGAGATCCACGGCCTGCGCGTGTCCTCGCTCGACCAGCTCCTGACCCGCTCCCGGGTGATCACCCTGCACGCCCGTCTCACCGCCGAGACCCGTGGCCTGATCGGAGCCCGTGAGCTGGCGCTGCTGCCGGAGGGCGCCGTCGTGGTGAACGTCGCCCGGGGACCGCTGGTGGACGAGTCCGCCCTGTGCGACGCGCTGGAGAGCGGCCGGCTGTCCGCTGCCGCCCTCGACACCTACGAGCACGAACCGCTGCCCGCGGACTCCCGGCTGCACGCCCTCGCCGACCGGGTCGTCCTGACCCCGCACCTCGGCGGGGCGAGCCGCGCGGTGGCCGAGAAGGCGGCGAGGATCGCGGCGGAGGAGGTGGGCCGCTGGGTGCGGGGGGAGCGGTTGGCGCACTGCCTGACGTGACGGTCGTAGGAGGGAATCTGCATGTACGTCGGTATCGATGTGGGCACGTCCGTCGTCAAGGCCGCCGCCTTCGACGCCGAGGGCCGTCAACTGGCCGTCGAGTCACGCCCGGTGGAGCTCTCCCTGCACGGCGGGTTCGTCGAGCAGGACATGGAGGAGGTGTACGGCGCGGTCGTCGAGGTCCTCGGCAAGCTGACCGGGCGGGTGCCGGAGCCGGTGGAGCTGGCCGGGCTGACCGGGCAGGGCGACGGGGTGTGGCTGGTCGACGGGGAGGGGCGGCCGGTGCGGCCGGCGCTCTCCTGGATGGACGGGCGGGCCCACGAACTGCTCGACCAGTGGCTCGCGGACGGCACCTTCGAGACGGTGTTCCGGCGGACCGGCGGCGCGATGTTCCCCGGCTCGCCGGGGCCGTTGCTGGCCTGGCTGGACCGGTACGACCCGAAGTCCCTCGATGCCGCCGCGGCGGCCGTGTACTGCAAGGACATGGTCTTCCAGCGGCTGACGGGTGCGGGGCGGGCTTTGACGGATGTGTCGGACGCGTCCATGCCCTTTCTGGACCCCCGGACCCGGACGTACGACAACCGGGTGGTGGAGCTGCTGGGGCTCACCCGTCACCGTCGGCTGCTGCCTTCCGTCGAGGACCGGATCGCCACGGGGTCGGCTCGGGGGGAAGGGCTGCCGTCCGGGACGCGCCTGTCGAACGGGCCGTACGATCTGCCGGCCTGTGCGCTGGGGGCGGGGGTCGTCTCGCCGGGGGACGGCCTGCTGATTGTGGGGACGTGTCTCGCCGCGCTGGTCGCCACGACCGAGCTGGATCTGAGCGGTGAGCCGGCCGGGCTGTACATCTCGACCGACCGGCACGGGCATCGGCTGCGGGCGATGCCGGCGATGGTCGGTACGGCCGCGCTGGACTGGGTGCTGTCGACTACGGGGGTGACGCATGCGGAGGTGGACGACCTGCTGGCGTCGGCTCCGCCGGGGGCCCACGGGGTGCGGGTGCTGCCGTACTTCGCTCCCTCCGGGGAGCGGGCTCCCTTTGTCGAGCCTCATCTGCGGGCCGAGCTGAGCGGGGTGTCGCTGGAGACGACGCCTGCCGATCTGATCCGCGCGACCTGCGAAGGCATCGGGTACGCGGCCCGGCACTGTCTGGAGGCGGCGGGGCTGACGGGTGCGCTCGCGGTGTGCGGCGGGGGGACCCGGAGTCCGGCGTGGATGCGGCTGCTCGCCGATGTGCTCGGGCGGCCGCTCAGGGTGGTCGAGGGGGAGGTGGGGGCTCGGGGGGCCGTGTTGGCTGCGGCCGAGCGGTACGGGGTTTCGCTGGACGCGGGGGGCTGGACCGAGCCGACGGCGATCGTGGAGCCCGACGCGGGACGGGCGTCGTACTACGCGAAGGGGTACGCGGAGCACCTTGGCCGACTGGAGGAGGCTCGGGGGCGGGCCCGGCGCTGACCCGGCAGGGCCGATTCCGGGCTGACGCCCCGGCCTCGCGAGGATCTACGCTCGCGGAGCCGAGGCAGCCGGCTTCGGGCCGTCGGGGGGTCACATGCCGAAGATGCCGTGTCCGAACTGCGGGTCGTCCGAGGAGTTCGAACCGCTCAGGGACGACAGGGAGAAGGCACACGTCCGGAAGAACAAGCCGAAATGGACCAGCCTGCACGCCTACTACCGCTGCTCCCGCGACGGCTGCCGGCGATACCAGCGGCGGGGTGACGTGAACGACGGCGGCACCTTCCCCAAGCCCGACTCCAAGTGAGCGCGCCCTACAGGTTGCTGAAGTCCGGGCCCTTCGTGCGCGTGCGCTTGATCTCGTAGAAGCCCGGGACCGAGGCGACCGCGAGGGTGCCGTCCCAGAGGCGGGCGGCCTCCTCGCCCTTGGGGGCCGGGGTGACGACCGGGCCGAAGAAGGCGATCTCCTCGCCGTCCGGGCCGGGGACCGCGATGACCGGGGTGCCGACCTCCTGGCCGACCTTGTCGATGCCCTCCTTGTGGGAGGCGCGCAGCTCGGCGTCGAACTCGAAGTCCTTCTGGTCGAAGTACTCGATCAGGTCGGCGGGCAGGCCGACCTCCGCCAGGGCGTCCTCGACGGCCTCACGCGTCGGGCC
Source organism: Streptomyces sp. NPDC048420 (assembly GCF_040651535.1). Taxonomy (NCBI): domain Bacteria; kingdom Bacillati; phylum Actinomycetota; class Actinomycetes; order Kitasatosporales; family Streptomycetaceae; genus Streptomyces; species Streptomyces sp. NPDC048420. The sequence continues at coordinate 112,251 of NZ_JBEZKG010000024.1, read as the reverse complement.
CAGCTCCTGGTTGTGGATACGGGTGCCGAGCGCGGTGTACAGCGGGCCGAGGATGTCGGAGCCGTGCTTCTGCCAGGCCGCGGTGACCACCCGGATCGGCTGCCAGGCCTTGGTCTCAAGGAGCTCGCGATACTCCTCGGGCAGCTCGTCGATCTTCGGCTCGTTGAGCACCGCCAGGCTCATGACGTGCCAGCGCACCTCGATGTTCCGGACCTTCTCGACCTCCAGGACCCAGCGGGAGGTCATCCAGGCCCAGGGGCACAGCGGGTCGAACCAGAAGTCGACGGGGGTCTTGCCGGAGGCGCTCACGGTCTCGGACATGGGTCTCCTAGATAAGTGTTCGTTTCAACCAGGAACACCGGTCGTCGCCCTCCCCATTCCCGGCTGCCCGATGTCAGGAGCACATGGCAGGATCGGGCCTGTCCGCATGCTGAACACCATCCGAGGGAGCATCGCCGTGCCCGGTGAGAATCTGTCCCGTGACGAGGCCCGGGAGCGGGCCGCCCTGCTGTCCGTCGACGGGTACGACGTGTCCCTCGACCTGCGCTCGGCGGTCGGCGACCAGGCCGGGGACGGCCCGCGCACCTTCCGTTCCGTGACCACGATCCGCTTCCGGTGCAACGAGCCGGGGGCCACGAGCTTCGCGGACCTGATCGCGCCGAGCGTCACGGCGGTCTCGCTGAACGGCCGGGACCTCGACCCCGGCGAGGTCTTCGACGGCTCCCGGATCGCCCTGGACGATCTCGCCGCCGACAACGAACTGGTCGTGGACGCCCAGTGCGCCTACTCCCGCACCGGCGAGGGCCTGCACCGCTTCGTCGACCCCGAGGACGGCGAGGTCTACCTCTACACGCAGTACGAGCCGGCCGACTCCCGCCGCGTCTTCGCGAACTTCGAACAGCCGGACCTCAAGGCGCCCTTCCGTTTCGAGGTGCGGGCGCCGGAGGGCTGGACGGTGTGGAGCAACGGGGTCGGCGACCTGGCCGACGGGGTCTGGCGGTTCGCGGAGACGAAGCCGATCTCGACGTACATCACCTGTGTCGTGGCGGGCCCGTACCACTACGTGACGGACTCGTACTCCCGCACGTTCCCCGATGGCACGAAGCTCGAGATCCCGCTCGGCGCCCTGTGCCGCAAGGGTCTCGCCCCCTACTTCGACTCCGACGACGTGTTCCTCGTCACCAAGCAGGGCCTGGACTTCTTCCACGAGCACTTCGACTACCCGTACCCCTTCGGGAAGTACGACCAGGCGTTCGTGCCCGAGTACAACCTCGGCGCGATGGAGAACCCGGGGCTCGTCACCTTCCGCGAGGAGTTCATCTTCCGGGGCAAGGTCACCCGGGCGTCCTACGAGGGCCGGGCCAACGTCATCCTGCACGAGATGGCCCACATGTGGTTCGGCGACCTCGTCACCATGGTCTGGTGGGACGACCTGTGGCTGAAGGAGTCCTTCGCGGACTTCATGGGCACCTTCGCCAACGTCGGCGCGACCCGCTTCAAGGACGCCTGGATCACCTTCGCCAACCGCCGCAAGGCCTGGGCCTACCGCGCCGACCAACTGCCCTCCACGCACCCGATCACCGCCGACATCCGCGACCTCCAGGACGCCAAGCTCAACTTCGACGGCATCACATACGCCAAGGGCGCCTCCGTACTGAAGCAGCTCGTCGCGTACGTCGGCCAGGACGCGTTCCTGGAGGGCGCCCGGCGCTACTTCAAGCGGCACGCGTACGGCAACACACGCCTCGGTGATCTGCTGTCGGTGCTGGAGGAGACCAGCGGCCGGGACATGGGCGCCTGGGCGCGGTCCTGGCTCCAGACGGCCGGGGTCAACTCCCTCACCCCGCAGGTGCTGTTGGACGCCGAGGGGCGCGTCGACGAGCTGGCGGTCGTGCAGGAGGCGGCCGAGTCGCACCCGGAGCTGCGGCCGCACCGGGTCGCGATCGGCCTGTACCGCCTGGAGGACGGCGACCTGGTGCGGTACGCGCGCGCCGAGACCGACATCGACGGTCCGCGGACGGTCGTCCCGGAACTGGTGGGTGCCGAGGCTCCCGCGCTGGTCCTGGTCAACGACGACGACCTGACGTACTGCAAGACCCGCTTCGACGCGGGCTCCCTGGAGGCCCTGAAGGCGGGGCTCGGTGACCTCACCGACCCGCTCGCGCGCGCCCTGTGCTGGTCGGCGCTGTGGAACATGACCCGGGACGCGCTGCTGCCGGCCCGGGAGTTCATGGACATCGTGCTGCGCTTCGCGGGCCGCGAGTCCGACATCGGCGTGCTCCAGATGCTGCACGCCTGGGCCGAGTCGGCGCTCACGCACTACGTGGCGCCCGAGGGCCGGGAGCGGGCCGGGGCGCTGCTCGCCGAGGGGGTCGAGCGGGAGCTGCTCGCCGCCGAGCCGGGCGGTGAGCAGCAGCTGGCGTGGGCACGGTTCTTCGCGCGGACGGCCGAGGGCCAGGGCGCCTTCGACCTGTTGCAGGGGCTGCTGGACGGCACGTCGGTCATCGACGGGCTCGCGGTCGACCAGGAGCTGCGGTGGGCGTTCCTGCAGCCGCTGGCCGCGTGGGGGGTCGCCGACGAGAAGGCGCTGGCCGCCGAACTCGCCCGGGACGACACCGCGTCCGGCAAGCGTCACCAGGTCCGCTGTCTGGCCTCCCGCCCTTCCGAGGCGGTGAAGGCGCAGGCGTGGGCGCAGGTCGTGGAGTCCGACGCGCTGTCCAACGCCCTGGCCGAGGCGACGATCTCGGGGTTCGACCAGCCGTCCCAGCGCGGTCTGCTGGAGCCGTACACGGAGAAGTACTTCGCGGTGATCGAGCGGGTCTGGCAGGACCGTTCGATCCAGATCGCGATGAACATCGTCTCCGGGCTGTTCCCCTCCCTCCAGGACTCTCCGGCGACGCTGGACGCAGCCGACGCGTGGCTCGCGGCGCACGAGGACGCGGCGCCGGCGCTGCGCAGGCTGGTGCTGGAGGGGCGGGACGATCTGGCGCGGGCGCTGCGGGGACAGGCGTGTGACGCGGGGGCCGTCAACCACGGGTGACCTATGGCCTGAGCCTGGGCTCCCGGTGACCGTTACGAAATACGTTCCATAGCAGCCGTAACCCCTGGTCCACCCCGAATGGACCAGGGGTTTTCGCTCCTCACTCGGCACCCGAACACCCGTCCTTTAGTACTGCCTTGTCCGTATTTGTCGACGAGCGTGTAACAGCGGTTAGCGGGCGCACCGGGTGCGGGAATCTCCGCTGCATGAACCACAACACCCCGGTCCCCCCGCTCTCCCCCCGCCCCCTGCACCACCTCTCCGAGGTGCACCGCCGTGTCATGACGGCCGCGCAGCTCCGTACGCAGGGCGTCTCGGCCGCCGAGGCGAACGAGCAGTGCAGGGCCGGCGGCCCCTGGCAGCAGATCCTCCCGGGGGTCTTCCTGCTCCACCCGGGCCCGCCGACCAGCGAGGAGCGGCTGCACGCGGTGCTGATGTACGCGGCACGGGAGCGCGGCACCGGGGTCCCGACGCAGTTGGGCGCCGAGGAACCGCACCGCCCGGTGTACGCGGAGGCGATGATCACAGGCCTCGCGGCGCTGACCCTGCACGGCTTCAGCTCCACCCCTCCCCTGCTCTCCCTGGACCGGATCGACGTCCTGGTCCCACGGCTGCGCCGGCTGCGCTCGACGGGCACCGCCCGCGTGGTGCGCACCTCGTCGCTCCCCGCGCCCGAGCAGGTCACCGGCCTCCCGGTGGCCCCGGTCCCGCGGGCCCTCGCCGACGCGGTCACCGAACTGACGGACGCGGGCGCGGTACGCCGGCTGCTGACGGAGGCGGTACGCGGCGGGCACTGCGAACCGGCCGCGGTCGTCCGGGAGTTGAACAACGCCAAGCTGCTGAGCCGCCCGCACGTGGTGGACGCGGTGGACTCCCTGCTCGCCGAGGGCCGCGCGATCGCGGAGGACCGGCTGTACCGGATGGTCGAGGAGTACGGCCTCCCGGACCCGGTGTGGAACGTCGACCTCCGTCTCCCGGGCGGCCCGCACCTGGGCGGCCTGGACGCGTACTGGCCCGAGCAGGCGGTCGCGGTCGAGCTGGACACCCGGGCACCGCGCCAAGGCCATCGGCAGGACGACGACGCGTTGTGGTCCGAGTACGCCCGTAAGCGCGAGCACCTGGAGCGGCTCGGCATCACGGTCGTCCACATCACCCCGCGCAAGCTCCGGGACGCGATGGAACAGCAGGCGACGGTCGTCCGCACGGCCCTGATGGCCTCCGGCGACCGAGATCCCGCCGCCTATGTCGTGGTGCTGCCCCGGTAGTGACGGACCGGGGCGGGATCAGGAGGGGAGAGGAGGGGCCGTCGGCACTGGGGAGCCGGGGGCCCCTCCTCGTCGCGCGCGGGTTCTAGAACGGCTCCGGCAGCGCCGGGCTGGTGGTACTCGTGGCGGCGCGGTCCAGCAGGGCCGCGTACGACGCGATCATCCTCGTACGGCTGAAGCGTTCGCGGCTCCCCGCGAGGGCCGGGGCGAGGTCGTCGCGTGCCGCCGCCGCATCCGACCAGGCCGTGGCGATCGCCTCCGGGTCGGGGGGCGTGATCAGGCCGTGGCCCGCCACGATCGCCGCGCTGTCGCCGACGTCGGTCGCCACCGGGACCGCGCCGCACATCATGCCCTCGATCAGGCACAGCGGGGCCGCCTCGCCCCAGGCCGAGGTGAGGGCGACCACGTCGGAGGCCGCGTAGAGCATCTCCATGTCGCGGCGGACGCCGAGGAGGCGCAGCCCCCGCTCCGCCAGGGCCCCGGCCCCCTGGAACGCCGTCGCGATGTCCGCGGTGAGCCCGGGGTTCGCGGCGGTCATGCCCGCCCCGCACATCAGCACCTGCCCGTCCGGGACCCGGTCGAGCCAGGCGCGGGCGGCGGCGAGGAGCAGGGGGACGTTCTTCATGCCGTCGTAGCGGGCGGCGAAGACGACCACGGGGGCCGCGGGGTCGATGCCCAGTTCCGTGCGGACCGCGCGGCGGCGGACCGCGTCGGGGCGGAAACGGAAGAGGTCGACGCCGTTGGGGATCACGTGGAGCAGGTCGGAGGGGATCCCGGCGGCCTGGTAGGCGGCCCTCGTCGACTCGGCGCAGCAGACGCAGGCGACGACCGTGCCGTCGGCGATGGCGGCCTTCAGCTCGTCGAGGGCGGTGCCCTGGTTCTCCGGGTCGGAGCGGTGCAGACAGACCACGACCGGGCGGCGCGGCAGGCCCGCCTGGTTGAGCAGCCCCAGCGGCTGTTCCTTGAGGGAGAGGATGACGTCCGCACCTGCCGTCGCCCGCGCTGTTTCGGCCAGCTCCGGGCCGGTGAAGTCGGCCGAAACGCCGGTGCTCCGGAAGGTGCGCCCGAGGGACGTGACGCCCACGCCGGCCGCGGTGAGCGCCCGGTAGCAGGTGTCGTCCTCCATCCGCTGCCGGGTCGCCTCCCGGTGGACCTCGCCGTACAGGCTCAGCACCTGGTGGTGCTGGCCGCCCTCGGTGAGGCCCAGCACGATGTCGCTGTGCACGATCCGGGCCCCACCGGAGAAGAAACCCTCGTAGACCGACAGCACCCGCAGCTCGCGTCCCGTACGCACATGACCACCCGCCTTGCACCAAAATCGAGCCATCCCCGTGAAGTGCGGGTTAGCCGATATGAGGCGGTACGGACATTACGTCCGGATGAACTGCGCGCTTCGGATCCGAGTCGGCGCGACTACCCGCCGCAGAACTCCGCCTCGACCACCGCGTCGGTGTCCCCCGACCAGTCGCCGTTGAAGTTGAAGGCCAGGGAGTGCCTGCCGTCGGCCGTGGTCACGGCCACGGAGTTCGAGCCGTGGATGCCGCCGTCGTGGCCCCAGACGTGCACCCCGCAGCTGAGCTCGCGGTCGAGGAGACCGAGGCCGTAGCCGGCGTTCGGGATGCCCTCGACGGTCACCGTGGTCTTCATCTCCTTGAGCTGCTTCGGCGGGAGCAGCCTGCCCTTCAGCAGGGCCGTGTAGAAGCGGTTCAGGTCGGCCGAGTCGGAGATCATCTCGCCCGCGGAGGAGGCGATCGAGGGGTTCAGCTTCGTGACGTCGTACGTCGGTCCCGTCGCCGTCCGTGCGAGCTTGGAGTAGGCCCGGCTGCTGGGCTGCGGGACGGTGACACGGGTGCCCGGGACCGAGGTGCCGGTCAGGTGCAGCGGGTCGATGACGCGACGGCGGATCTCCTCGCCGTACGGCCGCCCGGTGGCCTTCTCGATCACCATGCCGGCCAGGACGTAGTTGGTGTTGGAGTAGTTCCAGGACGCGCCCGGCGCGAAGTCCGGTTTGTGGGTCATGGCGACCGCGACGAGCTGCTCGGGCGTCTTCGTGTCGTAACGGTGCCGGAGGAAGCCGTCCTTGAGGAAGTAGGTGCGGCCGAACGTCTCGTCGGCGGTGTAGTTGAAGATCCCGCTCGTGTGGTTGAGGAGCTGGCGGAGTGTGATCCGGCTGCCGTCGTGGCCGTTGCCGTGGACGACTCCGGGCAGCCACTTCTCCACCTTGTCGTCGAGCGACAGCCGTCCCTGTGCCTCCAGTTGGAGCAGCACGGTGGAGACGAAGGTCTTGGTGATGGAGCCGACGCGGTAACGGTCGTCCGCCGAACGCGGCGCGTGCGTCTTCAGGTTGCCGACCCCGGCGGTGGTGGACCAGGTGCGCCGGCCGTCCTTCGCCGTCAGCGTCACGCCCGGGACGCCGTCCTTCACCGCGGCGCGGACGGCCTGCCGGGTGCCCTCGTGGGTGTCGGTCCCGGCCGCCATCGCCGGGGCGGCGAAGCCGGCCGTGAGCGCCACGGCCGTCGTCGCCACCACCACAGTCGTACGTACGGTCATCTCTTCCCCCTGTTCCGGCACGCTCGGCGAGCGTGATCGGCGGGAGAGACCCGCGCCGGGAGGGGAAGGTTGAGGCCGGTCCGGCCGGTTGGGCCGGTTTCAGCTAATTCTTGCGAGGAGCCTCGGGCGTTCCGACGACACAGGAGTGCTCGTCGCCCGATCGGGTGATCGATCTCGAACGTGTGGTGGTGTCTCGTGCCGCTGTGTACGTTCGGCGATTGTGAAGATCGTGGTGCAGGTCAGGTTGCTTCCGACGCCCGAGCAGGCGGCGGCACTCGAAGCGACTCTGCACGCCTGCAACTCGGCTGCCACATGGGTGAGCGAGGTCGCCTTCGAGTGCGGGGAGTTCAAGAACTTCCCCCTGCGCAGGCGCACCTACGACGTCGTCAAGTCGCGCTGGATGCTGGGCGCGCAGGCTGCCCAGCATGTGATCAAGAAGACCTGTGACGCGTATGCCACGCTGCAGGCGAACCTGAAGGCCGGAAACTTAGGTAAGCCCGATTCCAAGCGTTGCCGCCGGGCCACGGAGAAGGGTGGCGTTGCCGCCAGGTGGTGTAGCGGATCAAGGCGCCGGAATCCGCAGGTCATCGCTGCATCGGTGCGGTTCGGGGCCGCGCATGGCGCTGACGGCAGGTCAGCCGCTGCGCGACCCGGGAGCCATGTCCCATGGCGTGGCCGACGCGCGGTTACCGGAACTCGTCGAGCAAGGTCGCTTACACCACGAAGAGGGACACGACCCGGAGAAGCCCATCGTCTTCCGCCCGCAGGGTGCGCAGCCCTACGACGACCGGATGCTGTCCTGGCAGATCCCGGACCGGACGGTGTCGATCTGGACCACCGGCGGGCGAGCCAAGAATGTGCCGTTCACCGCCTCTGCGGAGCAGTTGGCCACGCTGGCCCTGTTCCGCAAGGGCGAGTCCGACCTGCTGGAGCGGGACGGCATGTGGTTCCTCTACGCCACCTGCGAAGTCCCCGAAGCCGAGCCGAATGCTAATCCGGTGGACTTTCTTGGCGTCGACCTGGGCATCGTCAACATCGCCACTACCTCGGACGGCGAGATCCTGGCCAGACGCGAACTCAACCGGATCCGCACCCGCGAGCGCGGCCTGCGCGCCAAGCTGCAGAGGAAAAACACCCCGTCATCCAAGCGCCGACTGAAGAAGCGGCGGCGCAAGGAAGCGCGGCGGGCCAAGGACATCAACCACAAGATCGCGAAACATGTGGTGGCCGAGGCTGAACGCACCGGTCGTGGTATCGCCCTGGAAGACCTGACGGGCATCCGCGAGCGGGTACGGCTTCGAAAGCCCCAACGGGCCACCCACTCCAGCTGGTCCTTTGCCCAGCTGGAGCAGTTCATCGCCTACAAGGCCCGCCGGGCGGGGGTGCCGGTGGTGTACGTCGATCCGGCGTACACCTCCCGTACCTGCGCCGAGTGCGGCCACATCGACAAGGCGAACCGGGTCTCCCAGGCCTGGTTCGCGTGCCGGAGCTGCGGATTCGTTGATCACGCAGACCGCAACAGCTCCCGCAACATCCGCGCCAGAGCGTGGGAGTTGTGGCGACGCGGGCCCCATCAACGGCCTCTGCCCCACCCCGGACAACCCGGGCCAGGGCTGGACGCAAACTACGCACCACCGCCAGTGGTGCCCGTTGTGCAAGCCCGAGACCTTAGTCCCGGGCAGTTGACCCCTTCTTGAGGACCAGCTCCGTGTTCCGGTCCGCCGAGGCGCCGCCCAGTGTGGTGTTGGCACCGGGGGCGTTGTAGGCCAGTTCGCGGTAGAGGGCGGCGAGGCCGGTCTGGGAGAGGTCGGTGAAGTCGGTGCGGTGGGGGGCGGCGGACTCGACCAGGGTGGTGAAGATCGAGATCGTGCCGTCCTTGTTGTCGACCAGCTCGATGACCCGGGCGAGGTGCGGGAAGTCGATGTGGGAGGCGGTGGAGATCTCCCAGAAGGAGCGGCCGTCGGGGGCCGAGTGGGCGGTGATCACGTTGCGGTGGATGTGACCGTTGACCCAGGCGAGGACGTTGCTGTGACTGGCGAGGAGGGCGACGACCTCCTGGCCGTTGTGCCGGCGCTCGCCGGGGTGGGCCGGGTCGGGGCGGGTGTTGTCCATCGAGTCGCTGGTGTGGTGGCTGAAGACGACGACGTAGGAGTCCTTGTTCTCCCGCAGCGTCCGGTCCAGCCACCGCAGCTGCTTGGTGCCGATGGACCCCTGGTAGTGGCCGCCCGGGTCGGTGGTGTCGAGGCTGATGCCCACGACGTCGTCGGCGATGCGGAAGCTGTAGTACTGGGTGCCCGCGTCGAGGTTGGCGGTGGAGTAGCCGTGGCCGACCGGGCCGACGCCGCGGTGCGCGGGGTCGAGGTGGGCCGTGAGGTAGTCGCGGGCGGTGTAGGGGGCGCGCCGCTCGTCGGGGGTGACCGAGCGCATGCTGCGGGCGTGCGCCTTGAGGAGGTCGCGGAAGGCGTGGCCCTGGGGGTCGCCGGCCTTCCTGATCAGGTTCTGGAGCTTCTTGCCCTCGGACGCGGGCAGCGACATCAGCTTCTTGCCGCCGACGGCGTACTCGGCGAGCCAGGAGTCGCCGTGGCCGTAGCAGCCGAGTGGCAGGCTGTCGTGGTTGCCGACCGTGGAGTACCAGGGGATGTTCAGGCCGGGGCTGTTCACCTCGCGGATGGCGGCGGCCAGATAGCCCTGGAGGTGCGGGAAGCCGAGCTGCTTGTCGGTGTCGCGGGTGGTGGAGTCGGGCTGCCAGTACTGCTTGAGGCCGCTGTTCTGGACGCCCTCGTAGTGGCGCGGGTCTCCCGAGTTGGGGCTGATGCGGCCGCCGCTCATGACGGTGAGGAACCAGTCGAGCTCGGTGCGCGAGTTGTTGTCCGTGTTGTCGCCGGTGGTCATGGCGAACTGGAGCGGGGCGCCGGTGACGGGGGCGCCGCGCAGCGCGTTGATCCGCTCGACGAGGGAGATCGCGCCGGGCACGGTCAGCGCTTCCTGGGGCCGCCAGGCGTGCACGTCGATGGAGCGCAGGCACTCCAGGCGGATCGGGTGCTGGCTGTCCATCAGGTGCAGGTCGGTGAGCTGCACGAACGCGGCCAGCGCGGTCCGCCGGCCGGCCCGCCCGGACTTCGGGGCGGCGAGTTCGGAGCGCACCTTGCGGCTCCAGCCGGGGCCGTCGCCGAGGCGCCGGTAGCCGGAGCCGGTGCGCGCGCCGGCGACGGACGCGAGGGTGGTGCCGCGGGTGTACGGGGCGAGCGGGGCCGCGGCCGGGGCGGCGGCCTTGTGGACGGACTGGGCCACCGGCGCCTCGGCGGCTCCGGTGCCGGTGGTGGTCGCGGCCTGGCTGTCGGTGGGCCGCAGGGCGTAGCCGACGCCCGCGGAGACGGCGGCCGCGCCCGCGGCGGCGAGGACGGTACGGCGGTGGACCCCCAGCGTGTCGCTGGCGACAGAGCGTATGCGCGACATGGCGCGATCTCCCCGAGTGCGAACTGCGTCGGCAGTGGTCGCGGGGTGATCGCGTTCGCGAACAACCCGCTCGCTCTGGATGCTTGGCACTGGGGATGACCTGCGCGTGAACGAGACCGCAACGCGCAACGCCGATCACCGTACGTGGATCTTCGGCCACCCGGCGCGTTCGCGAGCGCTCGTCGAACGGCCGGGGGGCGGTCACTCCCTGTTCATCTTCCGGGGTACGACACCTATCCCCCGGGCTGTCCGGTCGCCGGGCGTTCCCGCCACAGTCGCAGTCCGTCGTCGACCAGGGGCACCCGGGTCAGGGCGGGTACCGCGTCCAGGTCGTGCCACTGCGCCATGTCCGTGGAGCCGCCGACCTCGAAACGCAGTTCGCCTCCGGTGACCCGGGCCTCGTACACGAGTCCCACGTGGTGCTGGTCGAGCGTGCGGCCGAAGCGGCGCCGGGACGGGAAGCGCACCGATCGCACCCCGAGCAGGCCGGTGACCTCGACGTGGTAGCCCGTCTCCTCCTCGACCTCCCGCAGCACTGTGTCGCCGGGGTCCTCCCCGTGCTCCATGCCTCCGCCGGGCAGTGTCCACTTCGGCTTCCCGTCATCGAGCCAGCGGGCGAGAAGGACCTGCCCGTCGCGGACGCATATGGCGTAGGCCGCCACCCTCAACTTCTTGCGCATACGGGCAAGTTAGTCTGCGGGGTCCGGATTGGCCGGTGAGTATTCGGGCGCGGACCAGCGCAGCGGGAGTGCCGAGGGGGTCTCCAGGGTCTCTCTCACGGTGAAGCGGACGCGGCGGTCCGGGGCGTACTCGGTGTGTGCCTCGCCGGTCAGTTGCAGTGCGGTGCCGGTCGTCCAGTCCAGGAACAGCAGACCGGCCCGGGGGTCCGTGGCGAGGTTGCCGAGGGTCAGGAACATCGAGTTGCCCGGGTAGTCGCGCCAGCTGAGCTCGCCCGGCGAGTCGATGCGCACGAAGCCGGGGTCGCCGCCCCGGTGACTGACGTCGGCACCGCCCTCGTGCCGGGTGGCCAGGAAGAAGGTGTCGGCCGCGGCGACGAACGCGGCCTGTTCGGGGGTGAGTTCGCCGCCGTGGCGCGCGAGGCCCGGTCGGCGGTCCGTCACGAGCTCGTACGACTCCCTTTTCTGCAGGTACTTGGGGCAGTTCGAGAACACCTGGTCGGCCTCCACCGCGAACCCCCGTGCCGTGGGCGCGAGTCGGCCGTTGAGGCGCATCCGGCGGCGGGTGCGGGGGTCGAGGGCGATGGTGCCGACGGGGGTACCGGGGGTGGCGAACGCCGTCGCGAGGGGGTCGGTCGGCAGCAGGCCGCCCGTGACGGAGATGCGGTGCGGGCCCGTCGCCCGGACGAAGCCCGGCGCCCCGGTGAGCGGGGAGGCCCACACCCGGCCCGTCGAGGGGTCCGCGGCACCGGCGACCAGCAGCGGCTGGAGCTCCAGGAAGGTCGCGGCGACCTCCCTGATGCCCCGGCCGACCGAGCGGCCCACGTGGTCGGCATGCTCGCGCACCCCGACCCGGTCCTGCACGGCACGTGAGCCCGCGTGATAGATCTCCACGGCTCCCATGACTAGAAGAACCCGCAGGTCGGAGCCGTACCGGAGGGTGCCGGAGCGTCCTCGGCGCCGCTCGGCACGGAGATCTCCAGGCGGGTGCCGTCGGGGTCGTGGAAGAAGATCCCGCCGGACCCCGCGCCCTCACCGTGGGCGACGACCCCTTCGTACGCGAAGTCGACCCCGTACGTCCGCAGCGCCTCCTCGTACTCCCTGACCCGCTCGACCGAGTCCGCCTCCAGGGCGAGGTGGTGCAGGCCCGCGCGGTCGGTGCCGTAGGGCTGCTCGGCCTGCTGCCAGAGGGTGAGGGCGAGGTGCTCGCCGTCGCCGAGGAAGGCGTAGCGGCGGCCCTCCTCCTTGCCCTCGGCGAGCGGCGCGAAGCCGAGGACGTCCCGGTAGAAGGCGAGCGAACGGTCGAGGTCGGTGACGTTCAGGCCGATGTGGCCGGTGCGCAAGGTCATGGCTGTCCCCTTCGGCTTACTTAACCCTTGTCAGCGACTTTAAGAGTTAGAGGCAGTGGGTGCAACCACTCACGTACGATTGAGCGGTTAGTACGGAAAGGAGCCCCCCGCATGCCCGCCACCCCCGACCCCCGCCCGCTCACCGGCGAGCCCCTCGCGCTCGACCTGCTCAACACGCGGTGGATGAGGGAGGGGAGCCTCCAGGACCTCCTCGCCGATGTCGACGGGCTCGCGGTGTGGCTCGACTCGGCCGGACTCGGCGGCGACCACGCACCCGACCGCCGGATGCTGCGCCACGTCCTCGAGGCCCGGGAGGCACTGCGCACCGCGGTGGACGGGTCACCGCAGGAGGGGGCGGCCCTCGTCGACGCCGTGCTCGGACACGGGCGCGTCCGGATCTCGCTCACTCCCCAAGGGCCCGTCGAGCTGCCCGAGTTGAGCGATCCCGTCTGGGGCCCCGCCTGGCTCGCCGCCCGCAACTACCTGGAGCTGCTCACCACCGCGCCGGACCGGATCCGGTCGTGCGCCCACGAGTCGTGTGTGCTGCACTTCTTCGACACGTCGAGGAACGGCACCCGGCGCTGGTGCTCGATGGCGACCTGCGGCAACCGCGCGAAGGCATCCCGGCATTACGCGCGCACCAAGGACATCTGAGGCGAACTGTCCGCTACCTCACGGTTCTTCGCCGATGTCCCCAAAGGGCATCGCGGGTTTTCCCCATACACCCATATCGATTCGGTCAACTCTCCCTAAACATCCTTCCCATGCGTAAAGCTGTGCGGTCATCCGGGGTCTTCTTCCGGATCACCGTGGTCAGGGCCGATCGGCCCCGGTCACACCTGCCTGCACGTTCCTTTACCTACAAGGGATGCCGATGACCCTCACCCCCCAGCGCGCTCCGATATCGGGCGCTAGACGTGTGGCGCGCATAGCCGTGGCCGCCGGTCTGGTCGCCGCACTCTCCGCGGCGGGTCCGATACCCATGGCCTTCTCCGCCGCCGCGGACGACGCGCCCGCGACCGCCGACCCGGGGCTGAAGTCCGCCGACGAGAAGCTCGGTTCGGACGACGCCGACGCGCTCGCCGAGGCCAAGGCCGACGGCGACAAGAGCATCACGCTGATGGTCGCCACCGCGCCCGGCAAGACCGAGCAGGTCGGCGACCTGCTGGACGCGGTCAAGGGCGGCTCGGTGGGCCAGACCTACGACAAGCTCGGCTACGTCCGGGCCACCGTCCCCACCGGCAAGGCGGACTCGGCCATCGCCGCCGCCGCGAAGCTCACCTCCGTGCACGGCATCGACGTCAAGCAGGACATCCCGCTGGACGACCCGACGCCGAGCGCCGACACCGCCGAGGGCGCCGCGAACAAGGCCACGACGACCTACCCGGCGCCGAACGCGAAGACCCCCGCCGAGAACCCGTACAACCCGTCCTTCGAGACCGGCGCCGTCGACTTCGTGCAGGACCACCCGAAGGCGGACGGCCGCGGGGTCACCATCGGCATCCTCGACTCCGGTGTGGACCTCGGCCACCCGGCGCTGCAGAAGACCACCACCGGTGAGCGGAAGATCGTCGACTGGGTGACGGCGACCGACCCGATCACCGACGGCGACGCCACCTGGCGCGCGATGACCACCTCGGTGTCCGGCCCGAGCTTCACCTTCGGCGGCCAGACCTGGACGGCGCCCGCCGGGTCGTACCAGGTCAACCTGTTCCGCGAGTCCGCGACCACGGGCGGCGACGCCAAGGGCGACGCGAACCGCGACGGGGACACCACCGACAGCTGGGGCGTGCTCTACGACGCCGCCGCCGGCACGGTCCGCGTCGACCTGAACAACAACCGCGACTTCGGCGACGACACCCCGATGAAGCCGTACAAGGACGGCTTCCAGATCGGGTACTTCGGCACCGACGACCCGTCCACCGATGTCGTGGAGCGCCAGCCGTTCGTCGTGGAGATCCGCAAGGACGTCCCGATGGACCCCTACGGCGGCGACTGGGTCGGCCAGAAGCGCGACTTCGTCAACATCGGCGTCATCGAGTCCGAGCACGGCACGCACGTCGCCGGCATCACCGCCGCCAACGGCCTGTTCGGCGGGAAGATGAACGGCGCGGCCCCGGGCGCGAAGCTCGTCTCCTCCCGCGCCTGCACCTGGACCGGCGGCTGCACCAACGTGGCGCTGACCGAGGGCATGATCGACCTCGTCGTCAACCGCGGCGTCGACATCGTCAACATGTCGATCGGCGGCCTGCCCACGGTCAACGACGGCAACAACGCGCGCTCCGAGCTCTACACGCGCCTCATCGACACGTACGGCGTCCAGCTGGTGATCTCCGCGGGCAACTCCGGCCCCGGCGCGAACACCATCGGCGACCCCGGTCTGGCCGACAAGGTCATCTCGGTCGGCGCGACCATCTCCAAGGCGACCTGGGCCGCCAACTACGGCTCGGCCGTGGAGAAGAAGTACGCCATGATGCCGTTCTCCTCGCGCGGTCCGCGTGAGGACGGCGGCTTCACGCCGACCCTGTCCGCCCCGGGTGCTGCCATCAACACCACGCAGACCTGGCTGCCGGGCTCCCCGGTCGCCGAGTCGGGCTACTCGCTGCCGGCCGGCTACTCGATGCTCCAGGGCACCTCGATGGCCTCCCCGCAGGCCGCGGGCGCGTCCGCGCTGCTGATCTCGGCCGCCAAGCAGAAGCACATCGCGCTGACGCCGGCCACCCTGCGCACCGCCCTGACCTCGACCGCCGACCACATCAAGGGTGTGCAGGCGTACGAGGAGGGCGCGGGCCTCATCGACATCGTGGACGCCTGGGACGCCATCAAGGACGGCGCCACCGCCCACGAGTACAGCGTGAAGGCCCCGGTCGACACCGCGATCGACCAGCTCCTGAAGACCCCGGGCTTCGGCACCGGCGTCTACGACCGTGAGGGCGGCCTGAAGGCCGGCCAGAAGAAGACGTACGACGTCACCGTGACCCGTACGTCCGGCACGGCCAAGGCGATCCGCCACGAGCTGCACTTCGAGAACAACGCCGGTGACACCTTCAGGATCATCGGCAAGGGCGAGGTCACGCTCCCGCTGAACCAGCCGGTGACCGTCAAGGTCCAGGCCCAGCCGAGGTCCGCGGGCCTCAAGAGCGCGATCCTGGAGCTCGACGACCCGAGGACCGAGGGCGTCGACAAGCAGATCATGACCACGGTCGTCGTCTCGGCGCCGGTGAAGTACACGTACACCGCGTCGAACACCGTGCAGCGCAACAGCACGCAGTCGTACTTCGTGACCGTCCCCGAGGGCGCCAAGTCCCTGGAGGTCGCGATCGGCGGGCTGAAGGACAAGAGCCAGACCCGCTTCATCGCCATCCACCCCTTCGGCGTCCCGGTCGACACCACCAGCACGCCGAACTGCTACAACAACTACCTCGACGGCAACGGCTGCAAGCCCGATGCCCGCTCCTACGTCGACCCGCAGGCCGGTGTCTGGGAGATCGAGGTCGAGTCGCGCCGCACCTCGCCGCTGCTCGACAACCCGTACAAGCTGGACGTCGCCGTCTACGGCGCGGTCTTCGACCCGGAGACCGTGACCGTCCCCGAGGCCAAGGTCGGCACCCCGGCCACCGCCTCCTGGAAGGTGACCAACACGCTCGCCGCGATCGACGGCAAGCTGGTCGGCGGCCCGCTCGGCTCGTCCAAGACGGCCCGCCCGACCATCGCCGACGGCGCCACCGAGACCACCACGGTCGAGGTGCCCGCGGGCGCCAAGTCGCTGGACGTCGCCATCGGCAACGTCTCCGACGTCTCCGCCGACCTCGACCTGACGGTCTACAACGCCGCGGGCGCCGTGGTCGGCCAGTCCGCCGACGGTGACTCGGAGGAGGCCGTCTCGGTGGCCAACCCGGCCGCCGGCACGTACACCATCGAGGTCGTGGGCTACTCCGTCCCGGCCGGCTCCACGGCGTACGACTACCAGGACGTCTTCTTCTCCAGCACCCTGGGCACCGTCACCGTCTCCGACGCGCCGGTCAAGCTCGCCACGGGCGCCTCGACGACCGTCTCCGGCAGCGTCACCGCCCTGGCGGCCGCTCCGGAGGGCCGTGAGTTCTTCGGCCAGGTCAACCTCGTCAACGCGCGCGGCACGGTCGCGGGCGTCGGCAACGTGAAGATCGAGAAGGTCACGCCGTAACACTTCTCCGTACGGCGAAAAGGGGCGGGCGTCCGTGAGGGCGCCCGCCCTTTCTCGTGCCTCAGCAGGACAGCGTGCGCGACTCGGGCAGCGAGGCGGTGACCCAGGCCCGCTCCCGGGCGACCTCCTTCTCCCCGACGGCCCAGTGGTCGGGGCTCGGGGAGCCCTCGGACACGCCGAACAGGACGTGGGTGCCCGTGGTGAGGGGTTCGGGGAGGTCGTACTCACCGATCACGTAGGTGAGGCGGCCGAGGTCCCGGGTCTGTTTGAAGTAGCGGCTCACCTGCACGGTGACCTGGAGTTCACCGGTGGCGGGGAGCTCCTTGACCACGGTGACCTCGCCCTCGGCGACCGTGGTGGCGCAGGCCAGGTAGGCCGGGCTGCCGAAGCGGACGCCTGACTCCGCCTTGGAGGCGCCCGAGTCCGCCGAAGTCAGGTTGTCCGCACCGCTGTGCCCGAGGAGCCAGCCGAGGCCCGTGACGGTACTTGCGACGGCGGCCACCGCAAGGGTGCCGAAGGCGAAGGTCCGGGCGTGGCGCCGGGTGCGGGTGGGTCGTAGGGGAACGGGTTTCGCGGCCGGTGGGACCTCCGTCAGGTTCTCGCCGATGATCCGCAGCTGCTCGCGCAGGAGGGCGACATCGGCCCGGGCCGCGCGGTGCTCGGCGCGGAAGGCCGGGTCGGCGGCGGCGCTCTTGGGCAGCGGTTCGTCGGTGATGGCGGCCATCAAGGCATCGAGACCGTCGTGCTCCGCGGTCATGTCACACCACCTCGTCCTCGTGCAGGCGGGCGCGCAGGGCCCGGACCGCCGTGTGCAGGCGGCTCTTGACCGTGCCCTCCGGGACGCCCAGCTCCTGGGCGATCGAGCGCACCGGCAGATCGGCGAAGAACCGCAGCACGAGGACCTGGCGCTGCTGGTCGGGCAACTCGTCCAGGCCCTGGGCGACGGCGAGGGAGAGCACGCTGGTGTCCTCCCCGGAGGGGTGTTCGTGCTGGCGCAGGGAGGCCAGGCGCTCCCCCAGCCGCTCCTGGCGCTTCTTGGCCCGGTGCCAGTCCATGGCGAGGTTGGAGGCGACGACGGCGGCCCACGCGGACACGTCCCGTGGTGCCTCGTACCCCTTCGCCTCCCGCTCCAGCAACCGCAGGCGGACCTGCTGCACCCCGTCCGGCAGGTCCGCCTGCGGCACCCCGCCGAGCGCGAGCACCGCTCGCACCCGGCGTTCCTGTGCCGCGTCCAGAGGATCGTCGTCCTGCTGGACCCGGCGCGCCCTTCTGCGCAGCACAAGCCACCCCCCTCACCGCGTTTCCTCTACGACGCCGCAGCGCACGGAAACGTTCGGCGGATCGCGGGGAAATTCGTTCAGAGGTGTACGTCACACCGTCCAGCAGTCCATTCCTCGGGCATGGAGCGCAAAGAATTGGACAGGCGGACCCGGGTCGGCCGCATGATGGAAACGCCGCAGACACACAGGAACACGTGAGGGAGTCACCGTGAGGGTCGGAATCGTCGGAGCCACCGGACAGGTCGGCACGGTCATGCGCGGAATCCTCAAGGAGCGGAACTTCCCGGTCACGGAGCTGCGCCTGTTCGCCTCCGCGCGCTCGGCGGGGTCGGTCCTGGACGGCGTCACGGTGGAGGACGCGGCGACCGCCGACTACTCCGGCCTGGACATCGTGCTGTTCTCCGCGGGCGGCTCGACCTCGAAGGCGCTGGCCGAGAAGGTCGCCTCGCAGGGCGCGGTCGTGATCGACAACTCCTCCGCCTGGCGCAAGGACCCCCAGGTCCCGCTGGTCGTCTCCGAGGTGAACCCGCACGCCATCGCGGACCGGCCGAAGGGGATCATCGCCAACCCGAACTGCACCACGATGGCCGCGATGCCGGTCCTGAAGGTGCTGGACGCGGAGGCGGGCCTCGAGACGCTGATCGCCACCACCTACCAGGCGGTGTCCGGGTCGGGCCTCGCGGGCGTGGCGGAGTTGCACGGCCAGGTGCAGAAGGTCGCCGCCGACGCGGACAAGCTCACCCACGACGGCAGTGCGGTCGACTTCCCCGAGCCGCAGGTCTACAAGCGGCCCATCGCCTTCAACGTCCTGCCCTTCGCCGGCAACCTCGTCGAGGACGGCCTCAACGAGACCGACGAGGAGCAGAAGCTCCGCAACGAGTCCCGCAAGATCCTGGAGCTCCCCGAGCTGAAGGTCTCCGGCACCTGCGTACGCGTCCCGGTCTTCTCCGGCCACTCCCTTCAGGTCAACGCCCGCTTCGCCCGCCCGATCTCCCCGGAGCGCGCGACGGAGCTCCTGGCGGGCGCCCCCGGCGTCACCCTCTCGGACATCCCGACCCCCCTCCAGGCCGCCGGCCAGGACGCCTCCTTCGTCGGCCGCATCCGCCGCGACGAGACGGTGGAGCACGGCCTCGCCCTGTTCATCTCCAACGACAACCTCCGCAAGGGGGCTGCGCTGAACGCGGTCCAGATCGCGGAGCTGGTGGCGGCGGAGCTCAAGGGCTAGGCCAGGGGCCTGCGCACTCGCAGAGGACACACGGCGGACCGCCGGTGGATGCCCGCGAAAAGGGCACCCGTCA
>NZ_JBEZKG010000024.1:36587-93058 GCF_040651535.1 Streptomyces sp. NPDC048420 | reverse complement strand
GTACACGCCCGCCCGGCCCCACGCACACGCCGGCGTGAACATCGCGGAGCCGGTGACCGCCGAACTCAAGGGGCTAGGCCGGAGGCCTGCGCACCTCGCAGAGGACACACGGCGGACCGCCGGTGGATGCCCGCGAAAAGGGCACCCGTCACGCCCGCCCGGCCCCACGCACACGCCGGCGTGAACATCGCGGAGCCGGTGACCGCCGAACTCAAGGGGCTAGGCCGGAGGCCTGCGCACCTCGTAGAGGAAACAGCCGTACTCGACGGCCCGGACGTGGACCAGTGCCACGGACGGGTCGTCGAACGCGTCGCGGAAGGCGTTGTCGTCCAGGCCGGGGACCAGCTCGCCGCCGAGGATGTGGCCGTCGGCGGAGTAGCGGCGGACGGTGCGGTGGGCGTGGGCGAAGGGATGGCCGTCCCCGGCCGCCGGTCCCGCACACTCCTCGGCGTGGATGAAGACCGGGCCCTGCTCGTCGTACGCCCCCGGGTGCGCGCCGGTCTCGGCAGCCCAGCGGCGCAGGGGGGCGTAGGAGACGAGCGCGATCCGCTCACCGGGCTCGCTGCGGCGCAGACAGCAGCGGAGCGGGACGCCGCCCTCCTCGTCGGTGAACGAGGACAGGAGGCGGCCGGCGTCGTCGGTGGTGCGGAGTTCCTTGAGGACGGCGGAGTCGACGGGACGTGCGGTGTAGGTCGTCATGGGACCAGGCTGGCGCGACCGAGCACGGATGACCGGCGGAAATCGGACGGGACGCCCCCGGATCCGCAGGGTAATCCCCCGATCCGTCGGAGACAGTTCGTGGAAGGATGACCGAACCGCCGAACCTACTCATAACGAGGAAACAAGGAGATGACCGCGTGCCTGGCACAAACCTGACTCGCGAAGAGGCTCAGCAGCGGGCGTCGTTGCTCAGCGTCGAGTCCTACGAGATCGACCTCGACCTCTCCGGCGCGCAGGAGGGCGGTACCTACCGGTCCGTGACCACGGTGCGCTTCGATGTCACCGAGAACGGCTCCGAGTCCTTCATCGACCTGGTGGCCCCCACGGTCCACGAGGTCACGCTGAACGGGGACGCCCTCGACCCCGCCGAGGTCTTCAAGGACTCCCGGATCGCCCTGCCGGGCCTCCTGGAGGGCCGCAACATCCTGCGGGTCGTCGCCGACGCGGCGTACACCAACACCGGTGAGGGCCTGCACCGCTTCGTCGACCCGGTCGACCAGCAGGCGTACCTGTACACGCAGTTCGAGGTGCCGGACGCCCGCCGCGTCTTCGCCTCCTTCGAGCAGCCCGACCTGAAGGCCACCTTCCAGTTCACCGTGAAGGCGCCGACCGGCTGGACCGTCATCTCCAACTCCCCGACGCCGGAACCGAAGGACGACGTCTGGGTCTTCGAGCCGACCCCGCGGATCTCGTCGTACATCACGGCCCTGATCGTCGGCCCGTACCACTCCGTGCACAGCGTGTACGAGAAGGACGGCCAGTCCGTGCCGCTCGGCATCTACTGCCGCCCCTCGCTCGCCGAACACCTCGACTCGGACGCCATCTTCGAGGTCACCCGGCAGGGCTTCGCCTGGTTCCAGGAGAAGTTCGACTACGCCTACCCGTTCAAGAAGTACGACCAGCTGTTCGTGCCGGAGTTCAACGCGGGCGCGATGGAGAACGCCGGCGCGGTGACCATCCGCGACCAGTACGTCTTCCGTTCCAAGGTGACCGACGCCGCGTACGAGATGCGCGCCGAGACCATCCTGCACGAGCTGGCCCACATGTGGTTCGGCGACCTCGTGACCATGGAGTGGTGGAACGACCTGTGGCTGAACGAGTCGTTCGCCACCTACACCTCCATCGCCTGCCAGGCGTACGCCCCGGACAGCCGGTGGCCGCACTCCTGGACGACGTTCGCCAACTCCATGAAGACGTGGGCGTACCGCCAGGACCAGCTGCCGTCCACGCACCCGATCATGGCCGAGATCCGCGACCTGGACGACGTGCTGGTCAACTTCGACGGCATCACGTACGCCAAGGGCGCCAGCGTGCTCAAGCAGCTCGTCGCCTACGTCGGCATGGACGAGTTCTTCGGCGGTGTGCAGGCGTACTTCAAGCGCCACGCGTTCGGCAACACCCGCCTGTCCGACCTGCTGGGCGCGCTGGAGGAGACCTCCGGCCGTGACCTCGGCACCTGGTCGCAGAAGTGGCTCCAGACGGCCGGCATCAACATCCTGCGCCCCGAGATCGAGACGGACGCGAACGGTGTCATCACCTCCTTCGCGATCCGCCAGGAGGCCCCGGCCCTGCCTGTCGGCGCCAAGGGCGAGCCGACGCTGCGGCCCCACCGCATCGCCGTCGGCCTGTACGAACTCGACGACGACAGCGGCAAGTTGGTGCGTGACGAGCGCATCGAGCTGGACGTGGACGGCGAGCTGACGGCCGTACCGCAGCTGGTCGGCAAGCGCCGTCCCGCGGTGGTGCTCCTGAACGACGACGACCTGTCGTACGCCAAGGTCCGCCTGGACGAGCAGTCGCTGGCCTTCGTGACCGAGCACCTGGGCGACTTCGAGTCCTCGCTGCCGCGCGCGCTGTGCTGGGCGTCGGCGTGGGACATGACTCGCGACGCCGAACTGGCCACCCGCGACTACCTCTCCCTGGTCCTGTCCGGTATCGGCAAGGAGTCCGACATCGGTGTCGTGCAGTCTCTGCACCGTCAGGTGAAGCTGGCGATCGAGCTGTACGCCGCCCCCACCGCCCGTGAGGCCCTGCTGACCCGTTGGACCGACGCCACGCTGGCCCATCTGCGGTCCGCCGCGGCGGGCAGCGACCACCAGCTGGCGTGGGCGCGGGCGTTCGCGGCGACGGCCCGGACGCCGGAGCAGCTGGACCTCCTGGAGGGGCTGCTCGACGGGTCGCAGGTCGTCGAGGGCCTGGCCGTCGACACCGAGCTGCGCTGGTCGTTGGTGCAGCGGCTGGCCGCCGTGGGCCGCTACGACGAGCCTGAGATCGCCGGCGAGTACGAGCGGGACAAGACGGCGGCGGGTGAGCGGCACGCGGCGACCGCCCGTGCCTCGCGGCCCACCGAGGAGGCGAAGGCGGAGGCCTGGGCGCAGGTCGTCGAGTCCGACAAGCTGCCGAACGCCGTCCAGGAGGCCGTCATCAGCGGCTTCGTCCAGACCGACCAGCGGGAGCTGCTCGCGTCGTACACGGACCGGTACTTCGAGGTGGTCAAGGACATCTGGGAGTCCCGTTCGCACGAGATCGCCCAGCAGATCGCGCTCGGCTTCTACCCGTCGCTCCAGGTCTCCCAGCAGACCCTGGACAAGACGGACGCCTGGCTGTCCTCGGCCGAACCGAACGCGGCCCTGCGCCGGCTCGTGTCCGAGTCGCGGTCGGGCGTGGAGCGGGCGCTGCGGGCGCAGGAGGCGGACGCGCAGGCCGCCCAGTAGGGCGCGGCGGGAGACGGGCGGCCCCAGGTCACCCGTCTCCCGCACACACCAGCCGAGCCGTGCTGAGCATCGTCCGCACATGCAGCCCGGTCTGCACGGCCACCGGCACCCACCTGAGGTCGTACGTCTTCTCCAGCTCCTGGCTCCACTCGCGCACCAGGTCGTCGAGGATCTCGGCGACCCGGGGGTCGGTGCGGGCCAGGGCGCGGCTCGCCATCGCCGCCACCCTGAGCGGGATCCGGCGGGCGGAGATCCCCCGGGTCGCGAAGTGGCCGTGGAACAGCCCGGGTTCCTCCGCGGCCCAGCCCTCGGCGATCGACTCCGCCACGCCCAGCAGCTCCCGCGCGGCATCCCGCAGCGGCGCGAGATCCTCCGGTACGGCCATGTCGTCGAGCCGGGTCCCGAGGACCGTCGCGAGCTCCTCGCTGCGGCCCAGCAGTACCTCGCCCAGCCGCGCGGTCTCACGGACCGGGTCGGCGACGGGCCGGGCGTCGCTCACCGAGGGCACGGCCCAGGCGGGCGTCTCGATCAGCGTGGTCAGGGTGCCGTGGCGGCGCGGGTGGAACCAGGTGCTCTGGGCGACGAACCCGCTCGGGTCGCGTTCGCCCTCGCCGTGTCCATCGGGCAGCACCAGGACGCCGGGCGGGTCGAGCCGCCAGTCGGGGCCGTCCACGGGGTGCCGGTCGACGGGGACGCGCAACCGCGCCGCCGTTCGCCGGAAGACGTCCGCGACCCCCGGCACCTCCCGGGTCATCATCACGAAGGCGCCGCCGAACTCGATGCCGTGCAGGGTGAACTGGGCGACCGGCCGCAGCTCGTCGAGGAGCCGGACAAGGGTGGCCGACTCGGGCAGCGGGTCGCCGGGAGGCATGGGCAGGGACTCCGGCTGACGGGCGAACGCGGGCCGGTAGAAGCCGCGATGGCACTCCGTCAGGGACGGTTCCGGTTCCTCCGGCTGCCAGCCGTGCGCGAGGTGGGCCCCGTCGGGGTCCAGGCAGAGCAGGAAGTGCCAGGTGCAGCCGAGGGGTTCGAGCATCCCGGGCCGCCGCGCGAACAGGGCGGCGAGCCGCAACGCCGAGGCCCCGCCCACGGGTTCGTTGGCATGCGCGCCGGCGACGGAGAGGATGTGCCTCTCGCCGTGCCCGGCGGACAGCAGCCACAGCGGGCGTCCGGCCCGGCTCTCACCGACCTGGGCCAGGCGCAGTGCGCTCGGGGCGGCGCGGACCAACGCGCGGGCCCTTCGCTCCAGTTCGTCGACTGCCGGATAGAGCGAAGTCCGCACGCCGGTCCTCCGAACACTGGTCCGATCAAGCACCCTGGGAGTTACTGTCCCCAGTGGTCTCCGTCTTGTCCAGCGGGCGAATCGCGCCCTCGAGGCTCAAACGCCGACCATCCCGCCGGTGGCGTTGACGAACGTGCCGGTGATGCCGCCCGCGTGGTCGGAGGCGAGGAACACCGCGGTGGCGGCGACCTCGGCGAGGGTGGGGTTGCGGCGGGTCATGCGCATCCCGGCCAGGTGGTCGACGATGCCCTGGACGGCCGCCTCGTCGATCGCGGGGTTGACGGCGGCGAGCTTCTCGACGGTGAACGTCTCGGGCACCCCCGCCACCCACAGCCCCACCGCCCGCACCCCGCGCGGCCCCAGCTCGATCGCCAGGTTGCGCACGAGCGTGTCGATCGCCCCGTCCGCAGGGCCGGTGCCGCCCATCATCGGACTGCCGTGCGCGGAACCGCTGTTGAGGGCGAGGATGACACCGGAACCACGGGCGGCCATCCGGCGGCCGGCGGCGCGGGCGGTGATGAAGTTGGCGCGCAGCCCGTCGGTGACCGGCCGCATGAAGTCGTCGACCGCCATGTCGGTCAGCGGCGCGCCCTGCACATCGCCGCGCGTGACCAGGTTGATGGAGATGTCGATGTCCCCGACCGACTCGGCGTGCGCCTCCACGGCCGCCTCGTCCAGCGCGTCCACGACGGCGACCTCGGCGTCCTTGAGGTCGGCGGCCACCGCCTGAAGCGTCTGCCGGGTCCGGCCGACGAGATGCACCCGCGCCCCCTGCTCGGCGAAGGCACGGGCCACGGCCCCGCCGATCGATCCGCCGGCGCCGTAGACGATCGCGGTCTTGTCGGTGAGCAGCATGGTGAACTCCTGTGTGGTGGTTCGTATGTGACATCCATACAGACGCACGAGTCCACGGATGCTCATCGGCCGCGGGTCACAGGCGCAGCGGCAGCCCGAACGCGGGGAAGAGATGCGGCTCGAAGGAGGTGATCTCCGCGATGCGGTCACCGTCCTCCTCGAACCGCAGGACGTCCATGACCTGGGCGCGGTAGACGCTGGTCCCGGGCCTGCGGACGTAATTGCCCACCGCCAGCTGCCCGTTGGCGCGGGCGGGCAGGCTGCGCCAGTGGCCCAGGAAGGCCGGGGAGTCCGGGTCGAGGCTGACCCGCACGAAGTCGAGGAGCGCGTCCCGGCCGACGAACCAGAACGGGTTCGGCGGCATGGTCAGGACGACGTCCTCGGCGAGCAGCGCGGCCATCGCGTCGAGGTCGAGACGCTCCACGGCCGCCATGTACCGCTCCAGCACGGCCTGTTGCTGCCGGGTGGGCCCCGCGGCCCGCCAGTCGGCACGCTCCCGGGGCAGATGCTCGCGCAGGACCGGTCTGGCGCGCTGGAGTGCGCTGTTGACCGAGGCCACGCTCGTCTCCAGGGCCTCGGCGGTCTCGGCCGCGGTCAGCCCGAGGGCGTCCCGCAGCACGAAGGCGGCCCGCTGCCGGGCGGGCAGATGCTGGATCGCGGCCAGCAGGACGAGCTCCAGGGTCTCCCGGGAGACGGCGGCCGTTTCCGGCAACTCCTCCTCGACGACCGGCAGTTCGTCGTCGGGATAGGGCTGCAACCAGGTGATCCGGGCGGGCGGCTCCCCGTCCCCGTGGTGCATCCCCGGCACCGGCTCGTACCGTTGCGGGCGGCGCGCGGTCCGCCGTAGCTGATCCAGACAGGCGTTGGTGGCGATCCGGTACAGCCAGGTCCGCGCAGCGGCCCGCCCCTGAAACCCCTCCCGCGCCCGCCAGGCCCGCAGCAGGGTCTCCTGTACGAGGTCCTCGGCCTCGTCGTACGACCCCGTCATGCGGTAGCAGTGCACCTGGATCTCCCGGCGGTACTGCTCGGTGAGGGCGGCGAAGTCGGTTTCGGTGAGTTGCGTAACGGGCTCTGGTGTGACGGAATCCGCGGAGTCCTCCGCGGTGTCGCGTGCGGTACGGGCCACGCGCCTCAACTGTGCGACGGACGCGGACAGTTCGGCGACGGTGGAGTAGAGGGCGTCGGCGGGCTGCGGCACCAGCCGTCCGGCCTGGCGCCCGATGTCGTCGATGAGTCCCTGCACGGTGAGTCCCTGCGGCTGGTGCCGTTCCCGGTAGGCCTTCTGCCGGCAGGCGGCGGAGCAGTACACGGAACCGCGCCCGGTACGCCCGGCCCGCGCGGCGAGCGGCTTGGCGCACACCGGACAGATCTCTGCGGCCACATGCCCTCCGGGAGTTGCGTAACGCGGGACCGTTGTGAAGTTACAACGCCCTCGACACGCCCCGCAGCGCCTCCGGGGTCGCCTTGCTGCCGGCAGAACCGACCGGCCGGCCGACAGCGGGCGGCCGCACCCCCAGCTGCCCCGCCACCGTCGCCCCGAACGCCACCGCCATCCCCGCCAGCTGCACCGGCGTCAGCGCCTGGTCGAGCGCCGCCGAGCCGACGACCGCGGCGGTCAGCGGGGACAGCGGGCCGAGAAAGGTGACCTGGGTGGCGGTGAGGCGGCCGATGCCGCGGAACCAGAGCCAGTACGCGATCGCCGTGTTCGCCAGCGCGAGGTAGAGGTAGCCGCCGACCGCCCGTCCGTCGAGCGCGGGCGGGGCGCCCTCGACGAGGAGGGCGAGGGGCGCGATGAGCAGGCCGCCGGCGGTGAGCTGCCAGGCGGTGAGGGCGAGCGGGCCCACGCCGTCGGGGCGGCCCCAGCGCTTGGTCAGCACGGTCCCGGCGGACATCGACGCGGCGGAGGCGAAGGCCGCCAGGACACCGACGGCATCGAGGGCCCCGGCCGCCTTGAGCACGACCAGGCTGACGCCGAACGCGGCCACGAGGCCGGTGATCACACTCCGGGCCGTGGGCCGCTGCCCCAGCAGCACCGCCGACAGCGCTACGACGATCAGCGGCCCCACCGACCCCACCACCGCGGCCATGCCGCCCGGCAGGCGGTACGCGGACAGGAAGAGCAACGGGAAGAAGGCCCCGATGTTCAACGCGCCGAGCACCGCGGACTTCCCCCACCACACCCCCCGCGGCAGCACCCGGGCGAGCGCGAGCAGCACCAGTCCGGCGGGCAGCGCCCGCATCATCCCGGTGAACAGGGGCCGGTCGGCCGGGAGGAACTCGGTGGTGACGGCGTAGGTGGTGCCCCAGGAGACGGGGGCGAGGGCGGTGAGGAGGACGGTGGTGGGTCGGTTCATGGTTCCCCCTCGGAAGTGGCTTGGTAGAAAGTAGCTTACCCCTAAGCTACTTTTCCGCAAGCCACTTTCTTGCGGGCGATCCGAAGCCCACGGATACTCGGTACATGAGTGCACAGCACGGGGATGCCGTCGACGCGATCATCGGCCAGTGGGCCGCGGTACGCCCCGACCTCGACACCAGGGCGATGGAGGTCTTCGGGCGGATCTTCCGCCTCTCCCGCACCATGGGCGACCGTATGGAGAAGGCGTACGCCCCCCACGGCATCTCCCGCGGCGAGTTCGACGTCCTGGCCACCCTGCGCCGCTCCGGCGAGCCCTACGCGCTCTCCCCCCGCCAGCTCTCGGCCACGCTCATGCTCACCACCGGCGGCATGACCGGCCGCCTCGACAAACTGGAACGCGCCGCCCTCCTGCGCCGCTCCCCCGACCCCCACGACCGACGCGGCCTCCACGTGACCCTGACGGAGAAGGGGTTGCACGTGATCGACGAGGCGGTGAGAGCGGGCCTCGCGGTACAGACGGCGGCCCTGTCCACCCTCGA
This sequence comes from Streptomyces sp. NPDC048420, assembly GCF_040651535.1. NCBI lineage: Bacteria > Bacillati > Actinomycetota > Actinomycetes > Kitasatosporales > Streptomycetaceae > Streptomyces > Streptomyces sp. NPDC048420. The sequence continues at coordinate 84,592 of NZ_JBEZKG010000024.1, read as the reverse complement.
CGAGGAACGGGCCGGTCAACTGGCCGATCTGTTGCGCGAGTTGCTGACGGGCACGCAGGGTTCAGAGCACTAGGGCCGTCCGGCGGATCTGTCCTTGTTGCCCACGTGGGCGACAAGGAGGGCCTGTTCGCGGCGGCCGCCTCCGTCGACCTGAGGCGGCGCCGCGCCCCTGAGAACACGCCGGGGCGCCGGCCTCGCCCACGTACGGCTGATACGCGTACGTGGGCGGGGCCGGCGCCCCGGGAGAAGCGGTGTCAGGCCTTCGAGCCGGCCTTGGACTCGGCCGCGGCGGGCTTGGTCTTGATGTTGCGGCTGGTGACCCGGTGCTCTTCCTTGGACTTGTCCAGCACCATGACCAGACCGGCGATGACGCCGAACAGGACGAGCGGGGCCACGACGAAGAGGCCGAGCGTGTCGATGACGCTCAGACCCTTGCCGGGGTCGTCGCCGTCGTCGCGGGTCAGCGCCGAGGCGGGGACCGACATGAGCAGCATCATCAGCGTCGTACCGGCAGCCAGGGCGCCGGCGCGCAGGGCGTTCTTCTTGTCCACGGGCCCAAAGTATCCAACGCCGCTTCGGGACGCGCGCCCGGGGTGCCGTATGAGGTGCGAGCGAGCGGGGTGGACATGCCAGCCGACGGTGCCTGCAACCCCCTAGGGGCGCGGGGAACCGCGCGACAAGCCCCCACCGGCCCGCACCCGACCGACTACGGCTGACGCAGCACCTCCACCAACCCATGCAACCGAGCCGAAGACGCCAGATCCTCCAACGTCACCACCCGCCCCTCCCCGTCCGCGATCGGCAGCCGCCAGTTCGGATACTGGTCCCACGTCCCCGGCAGGTTCTGCGGCCGCCTGTCCCCCACCGTGTCCGGCAACCAGACCCCCACCATCCGGGACGGGGTGTGCAGCAGAAACCGGTGCACGGCCTGGATCTGCGCCTCCTCCGAGGAGGGGTCGGCGCCACCCCCGGTGCCCCGCAGCAGCCCGAGGCGGGCCAGCAGCTCCAGCCACTCCCCCGCGTCCGCCGACGCCTCCGCCCGCTCCTCCTCCAGCGGCCGGGCCAGCAGACCGAGACCGTCCCGGAGTGCCACGTGTTCCCCGGTGAGGCGGGACGCCGTCGGCGGCAGATCGTGTGTCGTCGCCGTCGCCAGACAGTCCGCACGCCACCGCTCGGGCGGCAGCGGACGCCCGTCGCCCTCCCAGTCCCGTTCGAACCACAGCACGGACGTGCCGAGCACCCCGCGCTCGCGCAGCACCTCGCGCACCCCGGGCTCCACCGTCCCCAGGTCCTCGCCGATCACCACCGCCCCGGCCCGCGAGGCCTCCAGGACGAGGACCGCGAGCATGGCCTCGGCGTCGTAGCGGACGTAGGTGCCCTCGGTCGGCGGGTGCCCCTGCGGGACCCACCAGAGCCGGAACAGGCCCATGACGTGGTCGATGCGCAGTGCGCCGGCGTACCGGAAGAGGGCCCGCAGCAGCTGCCGGTAGGGCGCGTACCCCGACTCCGCGAGCCGGTCCGGGCGCCACGGCGGCAGCCCCCAGTCCTGGCCGCGCGCGTTGAAGGCGTCCGGGGGCGCTCCCACGGACATCCCGGCCGCGAAGTACGTCTGCTGGGCCCACGCGTCCGCGCCCTCGGGATGCACGCCCACCGCGAGGTCGTGGACGACGCCCACCGGCATCCCCGCCTCCCGGGCGGCCCGCTGGGCGGCGGTGAGCTGGCTCTCGGTGAGCCAGGCGAGGCGGCAGAAGAAGTCGACGCGGTCCATCAGCTCACCGCGGGCACGGGCCGTCTCGGCCGAGCGCGGGTCGCGGAGCCCGGCCGGCCAGCCGCGCCAGTCCGAGCCGTGCACCTCCGCCAGCGCGCACCAGGTCGCGTGGTCCTCCAGCGCCTCGCCGCCCTCGGCGAGGTAGTCGGCGTAGGCGGCCTGGCGTCCGGGCCCGAGGGGGACCTCGCGGACGAGTTCCAGGGCCTCCCGCTTCAGCTCCCAGACGGCGTCCCGGTCGATCAGCGCACCCTTCTCCAGCACCGATCCGCGCAGCCGCTCGGCCCGCTCGCGCAGGGCCCGCGGCCGGCCGGGGTCGGTGAGGTAGGCGTATTCGGGGATGTCCTCGATCCGCAGGTGCACCGGGTCGGGGAAGCGGCGCGAGGAGGGCCGGTAGGGGGACGGGTCGGTGGGGGCGCCGGGTACGGCCGCGTGCAGCGGGTTGACCTGGACGAAGCCGGCGCCGAGGGCCCGCCCCGCCCAGGAGGTCAGTTCGGCGAGGTCGCCGAGGTCGCCCATGCCCCAGGAGCGGTGCGAGAGCAGGGAGTAGAGCTGGACGAGGAGTCCGTACGACCGCCCGGGCGGCGCCGGGAGCCGGGGCGGGGCCACGATCAGGTGGGCGTCGGCGGTGCGGCCGTCGGGGGCGGTGACGGTCAACCGGTGGATGCCCGGCGGGAGTTGGTCTGCGGCGGCGCGCGTCTCGCCCTGTTCGGTCTCGATGCGCAGCCGGGTGCCCTCGGGAAGATCGGCGACGAAGGCGGGCGGGCTGCCGCTCCAGCACACCACGGTCGGCGGCAGCAGGCGCCGGCCCAGCTCACGCTCGCGGTCCGCCAGCGCGGCGGCCGGGTCGCGGGCGTCGACGCCGAGGGCGGCCAGGGCCAGCGTGACGGCGGTGGCGGAGGCGGCGACCGTACGGTCCGGAGCGGGCTGGTAGGAGGTGGCGACGCCGTAGGACTCGGCGAGCCGGGACAGCTCCGGACCGGGGGGCTCCGCCATCTAGGGCTCCAGGTGGGCGTCGGACTCGCTGGTGAGGGGGGCGGCGTCGGCGAGGGGCGGTTCGCTGGTGAGGGGTTCGGCGTCGGGCAGGGGTGGTTCGCTGGTGAGGGGGGTCTCGGTGCAGGCGCCTTCGGCGCTGAAGACACAGAAGTGTTCAGCGGGCGCCTCGGGTTTGGACAGGGCCGAGAGCAGGAGTTGTGCCGATGCGGCCACGGGGGCCTCCTTGTCGGGTACGACGACGGGGGTTATCGCAGCCCTACCCACAGGACGCGACGACATTCATAGACCGCCTCCACTATTCACTGAGTACATATACGTGGTGCATACTGATCTCCATGAGCACCCGCCACATCCTGCTGGGGCTGCTCGCCGGAGGGCCGAGCCATGGCTACGACCTCAAGCGACGCCATGACGACCGTTTCCCGCAGGCCCGCCCGCTGGCCTACGGGCAGGTCTACACGACCCTGCAACGCCTGGTGCGGGACGGCCTCGCGGAGGTCGACGGCACCGATTCGGACGGCGGTCCCGAGCGCACCAGGTACCGCTCGACCGACGAGGGGGCGCGTGAACTGGCCGAGTGGGCCGGGCAGATCGCGCCGCCCGCGCCCTTCGTGACCAACGAGATCTTCGCCAAGGTCGTCGTCTCGATCCTGGCCGGCGGCGACCCGGACGCGTATCTCCGGGCCCAGCGCACCGCCCACATGGAGCGGATGCGGGAGCTCACGGCGGTCAAGACCGCCCCGGGGGCCGATCTCGCAACCGTGCTCTCGGCGGACTACGCCCTCAACCACCTCGACGCCGATCTCCGTTGGATGACCACCACGGCGGCCCGGCTCACCACCCTGACCGCGGAGGTCGACTCGGCATGAACATAGAGGGGGGAATCCCGGTGCCGCTTCTCACGGCCCGTGACCTCGTCAAGTCGTACGGCCCGACGGAGGCCCTGCGCGGCGCCTCGGTCGGCCTCGACACCGGCGAGATCCTCGCCGTCACCGGTACCAGCGGCAGCGGGAAGTCGACGCTGCTGCACTGTCTGGCCGGGATCGTCCGCCCGGACACCGGTTCGGTGTCCTACGGCGGTGAGCGCCTCGACCAGCTGTCCGAGAAGCGGCTGAGCGAGCTGCGCCGGACGGAGTTCGGGGTGGTGTTCCAGTTCGGGCAGCTGATCCCCGAGCTGACGGCCCTGGACAACGTCGCGCTGCCGCTGCTCCTCGCGGGCGTCTCCCGCGCCGACGCCCACACCCGGGCCGGCGAGTGGCTGGAACGGTTCGGCGTACGCGGCCAGGCCGCACTGCGCCCCGGCGAGATGAGCGGCGGCCAGGCCCAGCGGACCGCGCTGGCCCGCGCCCTGATCACCGGCCCGAAGGTCGTCTTCGCGGACGAGCCGACGGGCGCGCTGGACTCCCTGGCGACCGAACAGGTCATGACGGCCCTGGTCCACACGGCCCGTGAGTCCGGCACGGCGGTCCTGCTGATCACCCACGACGCCCAGGTGGCGGCGTACGCGGACCGCGAGGTACGGATGGCCGACGGGGCCGTGGTCGCGTCGGGGGTGACGGCATGACCACCGTCTCGAAAGCGCGCCCGGGTGCCGATCTCCGGCTGGCCTGGTTGCTCAGCCGTGGTTCCGACCGGCGGGAGTGGTGGCGGATTGTCCTCACGGCGGTCGGGGCGGCGCTCGTGGCCGCGGTCGGGATGGCCGTCGTCGCGCTGAACTCGCTGGACGGGTACTACTCCGTGTCCTTCGGCTCCGGGCTGCTCGACTCCGACAGCGACCGACGCAACGTCGGACTCGTGATGGTGATGCTGCTCATCCCGGTGCTCGGGTTCCTCGGTCAGTGCGCGCGGATCGGCGCGGTGCACCGGGACCGTCGGCTGGCCGCGCTGCGGCTCGCGGGGGCCGGGCCGTGGCAGGTGCGGCGGATCGCGGCGCTGGAGTCGGGGCCGGCCTGTCTGGCGGGCTCGCTGGCGGCCGCGGCGGTGTTCGTACCGCTGCTGCTGCGCCTGTGGGAGCGGCCCGGCGCCCTCGTCTGGGCCGGGGTCGCCTTGGTCCCCGTGGTCGTACCGGTGCTGGGCGCGGCCGTGAGCGTGCTGTCGCTGCGGCGGGTGGTGGCCTCGCCGCTGGGCTGGGTACGGCGGGTACGGCCGGTGTGGGGCCCAGGTCGGGCCCTGCGGGTGGTGATCGTGCTGCTCGGGGTCACAGCGCTGTGCGTCGGTCTGTCGTCGTTCTTCGGCGGTCCCGTCGACATCGCCCTCGGCCCGCCGGCGCTGTTCACCGTCGTCCTGGCCGTCGGGCTCGCGACGGTGTCGCTGGCCGGTACGACGGCCCGGCGACTGGGCGGGGCCCTGGCCGCCCGCACCCAGAGCCCGGCGGTGCTGATCGCGGCGGAGCGGCTGCGGGACGACCCGTGGGCGGCGGCCCGTACGCACGCCTCGGTGCTGCTGGTGACCGTGGTCGGCTCGGGCTTCGTGGGCGTACGGCAGGTGCTGCTCGACACCCTGCACACCATGCGCCGCGAGGGCACGCTGGCCACGGACATGGGCTACTACACGACCGGTATCGACCTGACGGCCGCCGCGGTCCTCGTCGCTCTCGTGCTGGTCCTGAGCGGGCTGGCCGTCGGCACCGTGGAGTCCCTGGCCACCCGCCGCCGGGGCCTGGCCGCTCAGGTCGCCGCCGGGGTGCCGTACCGGGTGCTGGCGAGGGCTCTGCTGTTGGAGACCGCGCTGCCGCTGGCCCCCGCGGTCGTGGTCGCCGGTGCCGGCGGCATGGGGATCAGCGTCTGGTACACCTCGCTGGCCTCGCGGGACACGGCGACGGGACTGCCGTACGCCGCCCTCCTGGTCCCACTCGCGGTGTACGCGGCCTGCCTTCTGGCCGCCGCCACCTCACTGCCGCTGCTGCGCCGCTCGGTCCGCCCGGCGGAGCTCAGGTACACCTGACCGGATGATCTTCCGGTCCCGGAGGTACGGGGGGCCTCCGGGACCGGAGCCCAGGGTCTGCCTTTTCGGTCGGCTCGGCGTCGCGGGCTCTGCCGCCCTGGAGGCGTGGAGACCCCGAGACGCGTCGACGTCACTGCCGATGCTCCGCGTTGCCCGCCGCCGTAGCGGCTGATCGATCCGGCCCCTCCGCCCTGCCCGCCACCGCAGCGGCTGATCAATACGGCCCCTCCGCCCTGCAGCCGCACGCACCAGACCCCGGTCGATCCGGCCGGTCCGCCTGTCACCCGTAGCCGACCTGATCCGAAAGGCGGAGCCTGGCCGCGTGCGGCAACACGAAGGCCCGGATACGTCAGGCTGAGATGCCGTCGATCCGGGCCATGGCGTCTTCCGCGCCGTACGGCTGCAAGTAGGGCAGCCAGCGCGGGTCCCTATGCCCGGTGCCGATGATGCGCCAGGCCAGACCGGTGGGTGGAGCGGGTTTGTGGCGCAGCCGCCAGCCGATCTCGAACAGGTGTCGGTCCGCCTTCACATGGTTGCAGCGGCGGCAGGACGCCACCACGTTGTCCCAGACGTGCTTGCCCCCGCGGCTGCGCGGAATGACATGGTCGACGCTGGTTGCGACGCCACCGCAGTACATGCACCGGCCCCCGTCGCGCGCGAAGAGCGCCCTGCGGGTGAGAGGAACGGGCCCCCGATAGGGGACCCGGACGAATCGCTTGAGCCGGACCACGCTGGGTGCGGGGACTGTGACGGTGGCGCTGTGCATGAAGGCGCCGGATTCCTCCAGGGAGACCGCTTTGTTCTCCAGGACGAGGATGAGCGCGCGGCGGAGCGGTACGACGCCGAGGGGCTCGTACGACGCGTTGAGTACCAGGACATGCGGCACGGATGCCTCCTTGGGCGTCGGCGGCGCGTGGCTCGCGCCGGGACGATCTGAGGTCAGTCTCCCCTCTTGGCCGGGAGAAACGCCACCATGTCCCGGTAACGGGCTGGGAGTGTTTTCGACCACACCCAGCAGCATTCCCAGGTGAGCAGCGTCTCTCCCCCGAACATTGCAACGATCCACACACGATGCACCGTTAGTGTGGTGAGCCTGCCCTACCGGTGACCTTTTCGTGACCATGACCGCCCGGCCGGGAGGCAGACGCAGCACCTGGAGGTACCTGCCGTGTCCTTGTCCGCCGTACTGCTGGCCGCCACGAGTCCGTCGCCGTCGCCGTCCCCCTCGGACACCTCGACGCCGGTCGTGCCGAGTCTCCAGGACGCCCAGGAGAGCGCGACGAACGCCGCCGGCTGGGTCGAGCAGAACTGGTCGACGTGGCTGGCGATCGGTCTCAGGGTCCTGCTGATCCTGGTGATCGCCGGGGTGCTCAGAATGGTCGTGCGGCGGGCCATCACCAAGCTGATAGACCGGATGAACCGCACCGCCCAGGCGGTCGACGGCACCGCGATCGGCGGGCTGCTGGTCAACAACGAGCGGCGCCGTCAGCGCTCGCAGGCGATCGGCTCGGTGCTGCGCTCGGTGGCGAGCTTCATCATCATGGGCACGGCCGCGCTGATGGTCCTGGCCGCCTTCGAGATCAACCTCGCCCCGCTGCTGGCGTCGGCCGGTGTCGCGGGTGTGGCGATCGGTTTCGGCGCCCGCAACCTCGTCACGGACTTCCTCTCCGGCGTCTTCATGATCCTGGAGGACCAGTACGGCGTCGGCGACACCATCGACGCGGGTGTGGCCTCCGGCGAGGTCATAGAGGTCGGCCTCAGGGTGACCAAGCTGCGCGGCGACCAGGGCGAGATCTGGTACGTCCGCAACGGCGAGGTCAAGCGCATCGGCAACCTCTCCCAGGGCTGGGCGACGGCCGGCGTGGACGTGACCGTGCGCGCCTCCGAGGACCTGGACAAGGTGAAGCGGGTGCTGGGCGAGGTCGCCGAGAAGATGAGCAAGGAGGAGCCCTGGAACGAGCTCCTGTGGAGCCCCATCGAGGTCCTCGGCCTGGACAGCGTCCTGCTGGACTCCATGGTGGTGCGGGTCTCCGCCAAGACGATGCCCGGCAAGTCCCTCACCGTCGAGCGCGAACTGCGCTGGCGCATCAAGCGCGCCTTCGATGTGGCGGACATCCGCATCGTCGGCGGCGAGACCGTCCTCACGGACGGGGAGCCCGACGACCCGGCCGCCGCGGTCGCGGCCCCGTCGGTCTTCGCCAACTCCGAGTCCGCACAGTCGGCGACAGCCTCCCCGATCACGACCCCACGGGCAGCACCGCGGTAATCGGCAGCGCCAGCGGCGTCACAGCCGCTCGAGCGGGGCCGCGCTCAACTCGCGCACTTCCTCCACGTCCCCCATGCACGAGGAAGCCACCAACCCGCCGCGGTCGCGGCCCCGTCGGTCCTCGCCAACTCCGAATCCGCACAGTCGACGACAGCCTCCCCGATCACGACCCCACGGGCAGCACCGCGGCAATCGGCAGCGGCGTCACAGCCGCTCGAGCGGGGCCGCGCTCAACTCGCGCACTTCCTCCACGTCCCCCATGCACGAGGAAGCCACCAACCCGCCGCGGCGGCCACGGCACCGGGGCAGCGGCCGGCGGCGCGATAGCCGGAACTCTCACCGCCTTCACGCGAAGTCCCCGTTCCCTCCACAAGCATGATCGCTTAAGGTCACCTCCACAGCGGGCCCTTGTTCTGGAGCGCAACGCCCAGGGGCCCGTTTCGAATGTGGGGAAACACATGAGAAAGCTCGCCATAGGCGCCGCCGTGTCCGGTGCCCTGGCTCTGACCGGCCTGGTCGCGCCCGTCGCGTCCGCGGCCGACACTCCGAACCTGGTCTTCTCCGGCGTCACCGTGAACAAGGGGAAGGCGATCGTCGTCGGGACGACCGCCACGGTGAAGGTGCCGGTGACGTACACGCTGACCCGACCGTCCGACCTGACGATCGACTACAAGTCGAACTTCGCGGGCGTCATGCTCTACCGCGGCACGCTCGGGTCGATGCAGAACACGATCGAGCCGACCACCACCCCGCCCACCTGCACCACCACCGCGACCACGGACACCACGGTGACCGAGGCCTGCACGGAGACGCTGGCCCTCGACCCCGCGGAGTACCTGTTCGAAGCCGCGGACGCCACCACCTGGAAGGCGGCCGGCCTCTACAGCCGCATGGACCAGGACAACGACGACTCCGACGGCCACATCAGCCTCGGCTACAACTACGACGCGTGGGGCCCCCTCGGCAGCGGCGTCCAGATCAAGCGCGCCGCGCGGCTCACCGTCAACGCGTCACCCGAGCCGGTGAAGAAGGGGAAGACCATCACGGTCACCGGCAAGCTCACCCGGGCCAACTGGGAGACCGGCACCTACTCGGGTTACACCTCCCAGAAGGCCGCTCTGCAGTTCCGGGCCAAGGGCTCGAACACCTACAGCGCGGTCAAGACGGTGACCTCCGGCACCGGCGGCGCGCTCAAGACGACGACCACGGCGTCCAAGGACGGCTACTACCGCTACGTCTTCGCGGGCACGTCCACGACCGGCGCCGCGACGGCCGCGGGCGACTACATAGACGTCCAGTAGCCCCACCCGCACCACCTCCCCGCCCCCGCAGGTAACGACTCCGTTTCCTGCGGGGGCGGTTTGTTCTCTCCCCCTTGACTCCCTGGTGGTCCAGACCTATGTTCCCTGCATCCAACAGGAAACTTTCCTAACAATCACCCTTCCGTAAAGTCACACCTTCGGAAGCAGTCCTGGGAGAGGGGCACCCATGGCAGGCACACCACGCACACTGCGCGCCATGAACGACCGTGCCGCGCTCGACCTGCTCCTGGAGCACGGCCCCCTCTCCCGCACCCGGATCGGCAAGCTCACCGGCCTCTCCAAGCCGACCGCGTCCCAGCTCCTGGCCCGCCTGGAGGCGTCCGGGCTCGTCCTCGCCACCGGCACCAGCGAGGGCAGGCCGGGCCCCAACGCCCAGCTGTACGAGGTCGACCCGACCGCCGGACACGCGGCCGGACTCGACGTCACCCCCGAGCGCATCCTCGCCGCGGTCGCCGACATCACCGGCCGCACGGTGGGGTCCTTCGAACTCCCGACCCCGGGACGGCGGCCCACCCAGCCCGTCGTCCGGCAGGTCACCGACGCCCTCGACGGCGCGGTGAAGGCGGCCGGGCTCGCCCGAGCCGACGTCCACCGGCTCGTCATCGGCACCCCCGGCGCCTTCGACCCCAACACCGGCCGACTGCGCTACGCCTCCCACCTCCCCGGCTGGCACACCCCGGCCCTCCTCGACGAACTCGCCGCGGCCCTGCCGATGCCGGTGGAGTACGAGAACGACGTCAACCTCGTCGCCGTGGCCGAACAGCGGCTCGGGGCGGCCCGCGGCCACGAGGACTTCGTGCTGCTGTGGAACGAGGGCGGTCTCGGTGCCGCCCTGGTCCTCGGCGGACGGCTGCACCGCGGCTGGACCGGCGGTGCGGGGGAGGTGGGTTTCCTGCCGGTTCCCGGAGCACCCCTGGTGCGGCAGGTGACCAAGGCCAACAGCGGCGGCTACCAGGAGCTCGCCGGTTCCCAGGCCGTCCCACAGCTCGCCCGCGAGCTCGGCATGAAGGGGATCCCCTCGGGGCCGTACGCCGAGGTCGCCGCCGCCCTCGTCGAGCGGGCCGCCACCGAGGACACCGTCCTGAACCGGCTGCTCCTGACGACGTACGCCACCCGTCTGGCCACCGGTCTCGCCTCGCTCGTCTCCGTCCTCGACCCCGAACTCGTCGTCCTCAGCGGTGCCTCGCTTACCGCCGGCGGCGACACCCTGCGCGCCCTCGTCCAGGACGAGCTGGAGGAACTGGCAGCCTCCCGGCCCCGTCTGGTCGTCGGCGACGTCCATGAACACCCCGTGCTGCGCGGCGCCCTTGAGAGCGCGCTCGCGGCCACCCGCGACGAGGTCTTCGACACCTCGCGCTGACCCCCGTACTCCCCCACACCCTCACCTCACCGCCCGTCCCTGGGAGATCCCGTCATGCGCACAGCCATGCCCTCAGCCGTACCCTCCGTCGCCCGAAAGGCGGCCTTTGCCCTGACCTTGTCCGCCGTGCTCGTCACCACCGCCTGTACCGGCCAGGCTTCCTCCGGAGCCGACGACGACGCGTCGAAGGAGACCACCATCAACTTCTGGCACGCCTGGAGCGCGGACTCCGAGGTGGCGGGAGTGAAGGCGCTGGTCGCCGGCTTCGAGCAGGCGCACCCCAACATCCACGTCAACGTCGTCGGCAACATGACCGACGACAAGATCAACCAGGCGCTGCGCACCGGCGGCGACAAGGCCCCGGACGTCATCTCGTCGTTCACCACGAACAGCGTGGGCAAGTTCTGCTCCTCGGGCGCGCTGGTCGACCTCAACCCCTTCTTCAAGAAGTCGGGCGTCGACCCGGACAAGACGTTCCCGGCCGCGATGAACCAGTACACGCAGTTCGACGGCGACCGCTGTGCCGCGCCGCTCCTCGGCGACGCGTACGGGCTCTACTACAACAAGACGGCGTTCGAGAAGGCGGGCATCACCTCACCGCCCAAGACGTGGTCCGAGTTCGAGGCCGACGCCAAGAAGCTGACGATCGCCCGGGGCGACTCGTACAAGCAGCTCGGGTTCATGCCGAACTACCACGGCTGGGAGACCACGACCGAGCACTACATGGGCCAGTTCTCGCCCACCTACTTCGACAAGGCGGGCAAGTCCACGATCGCCACCGACCCGGCCGTCTCCGCCGCCTTCACCCTCCAGAAGAAGCTCGTCGACGAACTCGGCGGCTACCAGAAGCTGGAGAAGTACCGTGCGGGGCTCGGCGACGAGTGGGGCCCCAAGCACCCCTTCCAGACCGGCCAGGTCGCCATGCAGCTCGACGGTGAGTGGCGGCTCGGCATGGCCGTGGACGCCAAGCCCGGCTTCGACATCGGCGTCGCCCCGCTGCCCGTCCCCGACGACCAGGCCGACCAGTACGGCAAGGGCTACATCACCGGCACCATCGCCGGCATCGCCGCCAACAGCACCAAGCAGAACGCGGCCTGGGAGTTCCTGAAGTACATCACCACGGACACGGACGCGGTGGTCGGCTTCTCCAACGCCATCCACAACGTGCCCTCGACGCTCGCGGCCCTGAAGTCCCCGAAGCTGAAGTACGACCCGCGCTTCAAGACCTTCCTCGACATCGCCGCGGACCCGAACTCGACGACCGCACCGTCCTCGATCAACGGCGGTGTGTACCTGACCACCATCCAGGAGTTCGGCTACAGCTACGAGAGCGGCAAGGTCACCGACCTGAAGGCGGGCCTGAAGAAGGCGGCGGCGCAGATCGACACGGACATCGCGCAGGCGAAGTAGCCATGGCCGCCACCTACACCCTGCGGGCGAAGCACCGGCGTTCGAGGCTGCGCACCCTCGCCTTCCTCTCGCCCTGGCTGATCGGCTTCACGGTCTTCTTCGCCTACCCGATGATCTCCACGGTCTACTTCTCGTTCATGCACTACGACGGCTTCAGGCCGCCGACGTGGAGCGGGACGAAGAACTGGAAGTACGTCTTCGAGTCCTACCCGTTCTTCTGGCCCGCCCTGCGCAACACCCTGTGGCTGGTCGTGATCATGGTGACCCTCCGTGTCCTGTTCGGACTCGGGATCGGCATGCTCATCACGAAGATCAAGACCGGTACGGGCGTCTTCCGCACCCTCTTCTACCTGCCCTACCTCGCCCCGCCGGTCGCCGCGACCATGGCGTTCGCGTTCCTCCTCAACCCCGGGACCGGCCCGGTCAACTCGATCCTGGAGAAGGTCGGCATCCCGGCGCCCGGCTGGTTCAACGACCCCGACTGGTCGAAGCCGGCACTCACGCTGATGTTCCTGTGGGGCGTCGGCGACCTGATGGTCATCTTCATGGCCGCGCTGCTCGACGTACCGAAGGACCAGTACGAGGCGGCGGAGCTGGACGGCGCGTCGGCGTGGCAGCGGTTCCGGTTCGTCACCCTGCCCAACATCTCGCCGATCATCATGTTCGCGGTCGTCACCGGCGTCATCGCTGCGATGCAGTGCTACACACAGCCGCTCGTGGCCGGAAAGGTCGCCTCGGGCGTGATCCAGGGCGCGGGCACCGCGTTCCAACCCGGCTACCCCGAGCACTCCACACTCACCCTCCCCCAACTCGTCTACAACCTCGGCTTCCAGCGCTTCGACTACGGCTCCGCGTGTGTCGTCGCCCTGGTCCTGTTCGCCCTGTCGATGGCGTTCACCGCGCTGTTGATGCGGCGCCGGGGCGGTCTCATCCAGGCAGGTGACTGACATGACCCAACTACTGGAACGGCCGCCGGTGGAGCTGAAGGTCCCCGCCACACCCGCCGAGCGCACGGCCCGCCGCAAGGCTCTCCTGGAATGGATCGCGGTCCACTCCCTCGGCGTCGCGGCGGCCCTCTTCTTCACCCTGCCCTTCGTGTTCGTGTTCCTGACCTCGCTGATGAGCGACTCGCAGGCCCTCAGCCGGGACCTCGTCCCGCACACCTGGGAATGGTCCAACTACCGCAAGGTCTTCGACACCCCGGGCTTTCTGACCTGGTGGAAGAACACCCTGATCTACGCCGGCCTCGGCACCGTGCTGACCGTCGTCTCGTCCGTGCCCGTGGCGTACGCGCTCGCCAAGTTCCGCTTCCGGGGCCGGAATCTGACGCTCATGCTGGTCATCTCGATGATGATGCTGCCGCCTCAGGTGGTCGTCATCCCGATGTACCTGTTCTGGGCGAAGCAGCTCGACCTGTCCGGCACGCTGTGGCCGATGATCATCCCGCTGGCGTTCGGCGACGCGTTCTCGATCTTCCTGCTGCGCCAGTTCCTGATGACCATCCCCAACGAGTACGTGGACGCGGCCAAGGTGGACGGCTGCGGCGACCTGCGCACCCTGCTCAAGGTCATCCTGCCGATGGCGAAGCCGGGCATCGCGGCCATCGCCCTCTTCCAGTTCTTCAACGCCTGGAACGACTACTTCGGCCCCCAGATCTACGCCTCCGAGAACCCGGGCGCGTGGACGCTCAGTTACGGCCTGGAGTCCTTCAAGGGCATGCATCACACCGACTGGAACCTGACCATGGCCGCGACCGTGCTGGTCCTGGCCCCCGTGCTCCTCGTCTTCTTCTTCGCCCAGAAGGCGTTCGTCGAGGGCGTCACGCTGACCGGAGTGAAGGGTTAACCACGTATGAAACTCACCGTGGTCGGCGGAGGCTCGACCTACACCCCCGAACTCATCGACGGCTTCGCGCGCCTGCGGGACACGCTGCCCGTCGAGGAACTCGTCCTCGTCGACCCGGCCGCCGACCGCCTGGAGCTCGTCGGCGGTCTGGCACGGCGGATCTTCGCCAACCAGGGCCATGACGGCCGTATCGTCACCACGTCCGACCTGGACGCGGGCGTGGACGGCGCCGACGCCGTCCTGCTCCAGCTGCGCGTGGGTGGCCAGGCCGCCCGCGAGCAGGACGAGACCTGGCCCCTGGAGTGCGGCTGCGTCGGCCAGGAGACCACCGGCGCGGGCGGCCTCGCCAAGGCGCTGCGCACGGTCCCGGTGGTCCTCGACATCGCCGAACGGGTCCGCCGTACCAACCCGGACGCCTGGATCATCGACTTCACCAACCCGGTCGGGATCGTGACCCGCGCACTGCTCCAGGCCGGCCACAAGGCGGTCGGGCTGTGCAACGTGGCGATCGGCTTCCAGCGGAAGTTCGCCGGGCTGCTCGGCGTCGCCCCTGCCGACATCCACCTCGACCACGTGGGCCTCAACCACCTCACCTGGGAGACCGGCGTACGGCTCGGCGGCCCCGAGGGCGAGGACGTCCTGTCCAAGCTGCTCACCGAGCACGGCGAGACGATCGCCGGCGACCTGCACCTGCCGCGCCCGCTCCTGGACCGCCTCGGCGTGGTCCCGTCGTACTACCTGCGTTACTTCTACGCGCACGACGAGGTCGTACGGGAACTCGGCACCAAGCCGTCCCGGGCGGCCGAAGTGGCGGCGATGGAACGGCAGTTGCTGGAAATGTACGGCGATCCGGCCCTCGACGAGAAGCCGGAGCTGCTCGCCAAGCGGGGCGGCGCCTACTACTCGGAGGCGGCGGTGGACCTCGCCGCCGGACTGCTCGGGGGTGGCGGCAGCCCCTACCAGGTGGTCAACACCCGCAACCGGGGCACGCTGCCCTTCCTGCCCGACGACGCGGTGATCGAGGTGCAGGCGGCGGTGGGCCCGAAGGGGCCGACCCCGCTCGCGGTACCGGCCGTGGACCCGCTGTTCGCGGGCCTGATGGCGCATGTCACGGCCTACGAGGACCTGGCGTTGACGGCCGCCCTGCGCGGGGGCCGGGAGCGGGTCTTCAAGGCGCTGCTCGCCCACCCCCTGATCGGCCAGCACGAGTACGCCGAGGGTCTCACCGACCGACTGATCGCACACAACCGGGAGCATCTCGCGTGGGCCTGACCGCATGCGTCCTCGCCGTCGACGCGGGCAACAGCAAGACCGACGTGGCGGTCGTGGCGGCCGACGGAAACGTCCTCGCCACGGCCCGCGGCGGCGGGTTCCGGCCGCCCGTGGTGGGTGTCGAAACGGCGGTGGACACCGTCGCCGACGCGGTGGGAGAGGCCTTCGCCGCGGCCGGGGTGAGCTCCGTGGAGCACGTCTCGGCCTGCCTCGCCAACGCCGACTTCCCGGTGGAGGAGGAGCAGTTGGCGGCGGCGCTGCACGCGCGCGCGTGGGGCTCGGGCGTCGAGGTCCGCAACGACACCTTCGCGATCCTGCGGGCCGGGGTCACCGAACCGCGCGGGGTCGCCGTGGTGTGCGGGGCGGGCATCAACTGCGTCGGCATGCGCCCCGACGGCCGTACCGCCCGCTTCCCCGCGCTCGGCCGGATCTCCGGCGACTGGGGCGGCGGCTGGGGCCTCGCCGAGGAGGCACTGTGGCATGCCGCCCGCGCGGAGGACGGGCGGGGTGTCGACACCGACCTCGCGCGCGTGCTCCCGCGTCACTTCGGGCTGTCGTCCATGTACGCCCTCGTCGAGGCCCTGCATCTGGAGCACATCGCCCCGGCCCGCCGCCACGAGCTGACGCCGGTGCTCTTCGCCACGGCCGCCGCCGGCGACCCCGTGGCCCGCTCGCTCGTCGACCGCCTGGCCGACGAGGTGGTGTCCATGGCGACGGTGGCCCTGACCCGCCTCGACCTCCTCGCCGAGGAGACCCCGGTCCTCCTCGGCGGCAGCGTCCTGGCCGCCCGGCACCCCCGACTGGACGACGGCGTACGGGAACTCCTGGCCGTCCACGCACCCAAGGCCGTACCGCGTGTGGTGACGGCCAGCCCGGTCCTGGGCGCGGCGCTGCTCGGTCTCGACCGGGTGGGGGCGCCCCCGGAGGTGCAGGCGAGGGTACGGGCGTACTACGAGAGCTGAGCGAGCACCGCGTCGGCCGTTTCGGAGACGGACCCGCCGTTTCCGACGTCGACGCGGGGCAGCGCCAGCCGGTCGACCGCCGCCACCATGAGCTCCTGGTAACGCACGCTCCGGGCCAGGAACTTGTCCATCAGGGCCCGCTCCCCGTGCGACGCCTCGTCGTAGCGCCCGCCCGCACGGATCCGGGCGCGTACGACGCTCTCGTCGGCGGTGAGCCATACGGCGGCCGTGTGCGGGACATCCAGGGTGGCGACCCGCTCCGGCCAGAGAGCCGAGCCCTCCAGGACCAGGCCCGGTCCGTCGGCGCCCGCCCTGACCAACTCCTCGATACGGGGCCACAGGCGCTCGTAGTGACCGAGGACCGAGTCGATCAACTCGTCGACGCCGAGCGTCGCGTAGTGCTCGGCCACATGCGGCGGCACCTCCCGCTCCGGCGTGCGCCACGGCCGCCCCGGGTGTCTCGCCAGCAGATCCGTCGACCGGTGCTCGAAGGCGAGCCGGTCGGCCACCTCCCCGGCGACCGTGGACTTACCGGTGTTCGACGTTCCGCCGATCATCACCACACGTACCCCGCGCACGACGACAACCCTACGCGCCCCCAGGGGAACCGAACCGATTCCCCTGGCGTATTCATGGGCAAGGGGTGGTGCGGGGGCGCGGTCGAGCCGTCGGCGGGCAATCCACTGCGATCCGATCAAGATCCAGTGAAGCCCGGTGCGGATGTCAGTCCCGGCAGCGATACTTGCGGCACGGATGACCATGGGGGAGGTCAAACAGTGACACACCCGCCGAAGAGCAGCACGGCGCCACCGGGTTCCGGGGTGCCCACGATGCCGTCCGTTCCGCCGCAGCCGGGTCCGCGGATCCCGGTCGCGCAGGCACCCCCGCCCGCCCCGGTGCCGGACCCGGCGCCCGCCCGTCGTACGGCCTTCGCCGAGGGCTTCGACCAGGTGCGCGCGGCCGCCACCACCGAACCGGGCCGACTGCGCATCATCGGCGCCGCGCTCGCCCTGCTCGTCGTCCTCTTCGGCGCGGTCACCGCCTGGCAGACCAACGACCGGGCCACCGCCGCGGACGACGTGCTGAACAAGAGCCAGCCGCTCAGCAGTGCCGCCGCAGACATCTACCGCTACCTGGCCGACGCCAACACCGCGGCCTCCAGCGGCTTCCTCGCCGGCGGCCAGGAGACGGCCGACTCCCGCAAGCGGTACGAGGAAGACATCGACCTGGCCGCGGCCGGTCTGGTCAAGGCCGCCTCGAACAGCGACCCGGACTCCCCCGCCGCGAAGACCGTGGCCGAGCTCAACACCCTGCTGCCGGAGTACAAGGGTCTGGTGGAGCGGGCCCGTACGTACAACCGCCAGGGCTTCCCGGTCGGCGGCGCGTATCTGCGCTACGCCAACGAGAAGATGCAGGAGGAGATGCTCCCGAAGGCGCAGAACCTCTACACCAGCGAGAACCAGCGGCTGCGCGCCGACTACGCCGACGCCACGCCCTACCCGTGGGCCGCGATCGGCCTCGGTGTCCTGGCGCTAGCCGGGCTCGCCTGGGCGCAGCACCGCAACTACCGGCGCACCAACCGGGTCCTCAACCACGGACTGGTCGCGGCCACCGCGACGGCCACCGTGGTGCTGCTGTGGCTGGTCGTCGGCCACACCGTGGCGCGCGCGGGCCTCAACGACTCCTACGACCACGGGGTGCGCTCGCTCAACGTGCTGCACGACGCCCGGATCGCCTCC
The DNA here is from genome assembly GCF_040651535.1 of Streptomyces sp. NPDC048420. Lineage (NCBI taxonomy): Bacteria > Bacillati > Actinomycetota > Actinomycetes > Kitasatosporales > Streptomycetaceae > Streptomyces > Streptomyces sp. NPDC048420. Next base: position 66,712 of record NZ_JBEZKG010000024.1, on the reverse strand, counting down.
CTGAAAGCGCGCGGCAACGAGAACCTCACGCTGGTGGCCCGCGGCGCGGAGACCATCACGAAGAAGAACGCCCAGGGCAAGGAAGTCACCTACGACGCCTACGACTACGACTTCGGCAAGGACATGGACACCCTCGGCAAGGGCCTGGCCGAGGCGTCGAAGCTCGCCGACGACAGCAGCGGCAAGAAGCCGGTCACCGCGGCCGAGGGCAACATGACGGTGTGGAAGCAGCGCCACGCAGCGGCCCGCGACCAGGACGACAACGGCAACTACGAAGAGGCGCTGAACCGGGTCATCGGCGGCAAGGGCGCGACGGGCGAGTGCTTCGACAGCGTCGACACCAATCTCGCCAACGCGCTGAAGCACGAGGAGGCCGAGTTCGAGCGGTCGGCCGGTGACGGTCTGGACGCGATGACCGGCCTGTCGGTGGGTGCCGCCGTACTGGCCGTGCTGGGCGCGGCCGGCGCGGTCCTCGGCATCGGACGCAGGCTGTCGGAGTACCGGTGAGAGGGGGAGTGACGATGCGGATGCGCGGACGGGTGCGGGCCGGTCTCAAGGGCTGGGGCGGTGTCGGGGCGATGGCGGCCGTCTGTGCCCTGGTTCTCGCCATCGCGTTGTTGTTGCCGCTGGCCCGGTCCCACGGCGACGGCGGCACGGTCACCGGCGGTCCGGGCGCGACCCGTGCCGAGCAGGCGGCGGACAAGGACCCCTGTCTGAACCCGGCGATCAAGGCGCACCCGGAGGAGCAGACGCTGTCCCCGTCGAGCGCGGACGGCCCGACCATAGACAAGATCAAGGCCCGCGTGGGCGAGAAGCGCAAGCTGATCGTCGGTGTCGACCAGAACAGCTACCGCTGGGGCTACCGCAACCCCAACGGCGGGGCCGACGCCGACCTGGAGGGCTTCGACATCGACCTGGTGCACCGGATCGCCCAGGACATCCTCGGTGACCCGAACGCCGTGCAGTTCAGGGCGATCCCCACCAACCAGCGCATCCCGGCGATACAGAACGGCCGGGTCGACATGGTCGTCCGCACGATGACCATCAACTGCACCCGCGTGGGCCAAGTGGCGTTCTCCGCGCCGTACTTCAAGACCGGGCAGCAGGTACTCGCCCCCAAGTCCTCCAGCGTCAAGGGTTACGACGACACCCTGGCGAAAAAGAAGATCTGCACGGCGGAGGGCTCGACCGCCTTCAGCAAGCTGGAGGAGGACAAGAAGGCGGGGGACCTCGTCGCCTCCGCCAACATCAAGACCACCGTCCCCAACCAACTCGACTGCCTCGTAAGACTCCAGCTCGGCGAGGTCGACGCCGTGGTCACCGACGGCGCGCTGGCCGCCAGCCAGGCCGCCCAGGACCCCACGGTCGAACTGAAGGGCTCCCCCTTCACCACCGAGTACTACGGCGTGGCGATGCGGAAGGACGCCGACGACCTGGTACGCCGGGTCAACCAGATTCTGGTGGACTACCGCCAGGACACCACCAACGGCTGGCAGGCGTCGTACGACAGGTGGCTGTCGGCCACACTGAACAAGAACTCGGCGAAGTCGGAGCCGCCCCCACCGACGTACCTGCGCAAGAGCTGACGGACCGTCAAAGGAACACGTTCAACACCGCGTACAACACTACATAAAACCCCCAGCAACCCTTCAGCAGCGAGAGGTGATCGATGGGCGTCACGGGACCCCCCGGGCCGGTGATGGACCGGGACGAGGTGGACCGTGCGCTGGCGCGGCTCGGCGCGGAGCACGAGGCCATCGAGACCTCGCTCCTCGCCCTGCAGGACCACGCGGGCCGCAGGCTCCTCGAAGGCGCCGACCTCACCGGCGTCACCAAGGAGCGCTGGACGTCCGCCGACGCCTCGATCACCCTGCTGTGGGCGTACTTCGACGCGTACACCGACGCGCTGCGCTCCGCCCGGGAGATCCGCTCCCGCCGCCGCTGGTCCAGCCGCGAGGACCTGGTCGAGCTGACCGAGCTGCTGCGCGGCGAGGCGGTCACCGTCGCGGGCTCGGCGACCGCCACGGCCAACGCGCCCACCCTGCAGGGCGGTTCGAGCAAGCTCAGCGAGCAGTTCTCGCTCGTCACGCTCGTCGAGCGGATGAACGAGCTGTACGCGACGAGCCTGGACATGGTCGTCGCCGCCGACGCGGTGTGGTCGGCGCTGCCCGCGCGGATAGATCTACTGGCCGCCGAACTCCAGCGCACCCGCCGGCTCGCGCACTCCGTCGGCGTCCGCCCAGGGGAGCACCCGGCCGGTGACGACCTGGAGCGCATCACCCGCACCCTCACCTCGCTGCGCGAGCGGGTGATCTCGGACCCGCTCGCCTTCTGGCAGCGCGCCCAGGGCAGTTCGGCGCCCGGCGGAGGAAAGCCGGACACCACCGCGTACGACCGTGAGGCGCGCGCCCTGGAGGACGTGCGCCGGGAGATCGACGCCGTGCTCACCGTCCGGCAGGACGCGGAGGCCCGGCTGGTCAGGCTGCGGGACGTGCTCTCCCGCGCGGATCGCACGCTCGCCGAGGCGCGCACCGCGCGCGGTGAGGTCCTCGCGAAGATCGCCGCGACGGAGGTGCCGGTCGTCAGCGGACCGCCGACCGTGCTGCAGGAGCAGCTGGCGACGGCCGCCGAGTACCGCAGACACGCCCAGTGGCACCGCCTGTCCCCGCTCCTGGAGTCCCTGGAGCAGAAGGCGGAGGACGAACTGCTGCGCGCCCGCGAGTCGTTGACCGCGGTCACCCAGCCACTGGCGGTCCGCGCCGAGCTGCGCGGCCGTCTCGACGCGTACAAGGCGAAGGTGGCCCGGCACGGCCTGGCCGAGGACCCGTTCCTGATCGAGCGGTACGACGCGGCCCGGCGGATGCTGTGGAGCGCGCCCTGCGACCTGCGGGTCGCCGAACAGGCCGTACTGCGCTACCAGCACGCGGCCGCCGAACTGCTGGGCGCCCCGCGGGTGCCGCAGAGCGGTCCCGAAGACCGTAGGGGGGAGTCGTCGTCATGAGTCAGGAACAGCAACCCTGCCAGCGGCCCGGCTGCGACGGCCGTTACGAGGACATGGGCGGCGGCGAGCTGTACTGCGACACCTGTGGCCTCGCGCCGGTCGTCGCGGGGACCGGCCGGCCCGGCTCGGTGCCCAGCGGCACGGCCGGCGGCCGGGACTCGCAGGGCAGTCGCAGTTCGCGTTCCACCAGCCGCGGTTCCGCACGTACGTCCTCGCACTCGTCGAAGTCACGACGCTCGGTGTCGGGGCGGCTCTCGCGCTCGGTCTCCGGGAAGTCCACGGGCCGTTCGGTGTCCGTGCGCAGCTCCGGCTCCGGCGCCGGTTCGACCGGGCGCGGCCGGCTCGGCGCGGGCCTCGTCGAGGTGCCCGGAGTGCCGCGGCCCGACCCGCGCGAGATGGTCCTGGAGAACCCCGAGGTGCCCGAGCGCAAGCGGTTCTGCTCGCGCTCCGACTGCGGGGCCCCGGTGGGGCGCGCACGCGGGGACCACAAGGGGCGCACGGAGGGCTTCTGCACCAAGTGCGGCCACCCGTACTCGTTCGTGCCGAAGCTGAAGTCCGGCGACATCGTGCACGGCCAGTACGAGGTCGTGGGCTGCCTGGCGCACGGCGGGCTCGGCTGGGTCTACCTCGCCGTGGACCGCGCGGTATCCGACCGCTGGGTGGTCCTCAAGGGCCTGCTCGACACCGGCGACCAGGACGCGATGGCCGCGGCGATCTCCGAGCGGCGCTTCCTGGCGGAGATCGAGCACGCCAACATCGTGCGGATCTACAACTTCGTGGAACACCTCGACCAGCGCACCGGCTCGCTCGACGGCTACATCGTCATGGAGTACGTCGGCGGCAAGTCGCTGAAGGAGATCGCCAACGGGCGCCGCTCGGCCGCCGGGAAGCGGGACCCGCTGCCGGTGGAGCAGGCCTGCGCGTACGGCATCGAGGCCCTGGAGGCGCTCGGTCACCTGCACAGCCGCAATCTGCTGTACTGCGACTTCAAGGTCGACAACGCCATCCAGACCGAGGACCAGCTCAAGCTCATCGACATGGGCGCGGTGCGCAGGATGGACGACGAGGAGTCGGCCATCTACGGCACCGTCGGCTACCAGGCGCCCGAGGTCGCGGAGGTGGGCCCGTCGGTCGCCTCCGACCTCTACACCGTCGCCCGCACCCTGGCCGTGCTGGCCTTCGACTTCCAGGGCTACACCAACGTCTTCGTCGACTCGCTGCCCGACCCCGACAACATCGAGGTCTTTCGCCAGTACGAGTCCTTCTACCGGCTGCTGGTCCGGGCGACGGACCCCGACCCGGCCCGCCGTTTCGCCTCCGCGCAGGAGATGTCGGAGCAGCTGACGGGGGTGCTGCGCGAGGTCGTCTCGCTGCAGACGGGCCGCGCCCGCCCGTCCCTGTCGACCCTGTTCGGCCCCGAAGTACGGGTCACCGACACGGAGTTGTTCCCGAAGCTGGACGGGGAGGTGTCGCGGCTGGGGACGCGGGTGGTGCCTTCCCGTAAGACTTCGGTCAGTTCTGTCGGCACAGGGGTCCTCAACTCCACTCCGGCCATCGTGAAGGACGTGAACGCCCCCGCCGCGGCCCTGGCCCTCCCGGTCCCCCACGTCGACCCCTCCGACCCCAACGCCGGTTTCCTCGCCGGGCTCATGACCACCGCGCCCGCCGAGCTGCTCGGCGCCCTCGCGGCCGCGCCGGCGGCGTCCGCGGAGACGCGGCTGCGACAGGTGCGGGCCTGGCTGGAGAACGGCGACGCGCACACCGCGGACGAGGCGCTGCGGCGCCTTGAGGACGAGCGGCCCGACGACTGGCGGGTGGTCTGGTACCGGGGCGTGGCCGCGCTGGTGACCGGCGACCACGAGGCCGCGGCGCTCGCCTTCGACGCGATCTACGACGCCTTCCCGGGCGAGCCCGCCCCCAAGCTGGCCCTCGGCCTGTGCGCGGAGGTGCTCGGCCAGCTCGACAACGCCGCCGAGTACTACCGCCTGGTCTGGTCGACCGACCCCAGCTATGTGAGCGCCGCGTTCGGCCTGGCCCGCGTACAACTCGCGACCGGGGACCGCCGTAGCGCCGTGAAGACGCTGGAGTCGGTGCCGGAGTCCTCCATCCACTACACCGCCGCCCGGGTCGCCGCCGTCCGCGCACGGCTGCGTGGACGCACCGCGACAGCGGGGGACGTACCCTTCCTGGACGACCTGACCGCCGCCGCCGGCCAGGTCGAGGCGCTGGACGCGTACGGTCTGGATCCGGCGCGCCGCGAGCAGTTGTCGGCGGAGGTGCTGGGCGCGGCCCTGGACTGGATACTCTCCGGTGGCCAGGACTCCGTCACCCCCGCCGCCGGGGGACGGTCACTGCTCGGCAGCGGACTGGACGAGCGAGGACTGCGCTTCGGCCTGGAGCGTGCCTATCGCACGCTGGCCCGGCTCGCGCAGGGCGGCGAGGAGAGGATCGACCTGGTGGAACGAGCCAACCGTTACCGCCCCCGGACGTGGGTGTAGTTGATGTCCCAGATGCCCCAGCAGACCGCCCTGTCGAGGTGCCCGAGCTGCGAGGAACCCCTCGAGTCGGGTGACCGTTTCTGCGGTGCGTGCGGATACGACCTGTCCGCGGTGCCGGCCCGGCCGGACGACAGCCCGACCATCGCCCTGAACGGGGCTCCCCCGGGCGGCACCTGGCCACAGGTCCCGCACCCCCCGGCCGAACGCCACCTGCCGACCGACCTCCAGGGCACCGAATCGGGCGATCACCCGCTGCCCCGGTCGGGCCCTGTCGTCGGATCACCGGTCTCCCCCGCCTCCGGTGTGCGTTTCGACCGGACGCCGGAGCCCGACGAGTACCTCCTCCAGGCACCCGACCCGCGGATGGCCGCCGAACCGCCCACCCCGGCCGAGGGCGTCAAGGTCTGCGTGGCCTGCCGGGCGGGCCGGGTCGACCACGACGGCTACTGCGAGAACTGCGGTCACGCCCAGCCCCGCGAGCGCGACCACATGGAGCAGGAGGCCGGTTCGATCGCCGCCGTCAGCGACCGCGGCCTGCGCCACCACCGCAACGAGGACGCCTTCACCCTCGGCAACACCCTCCTGCCCGACGGCTCACCGGCGACCTTCGCGGTGGTCTGCGACGGCGTGTCCTCCGCGACCCGCCCCGACGACGCCTCCCTGGCCGCCTCCCGGTCCGCGGCCGACACCCTGCTGGCCGCCCTGCCGCAGGGCACCCACCCCCAGCAGGCCATGCACGAGGCGATCGTCGCCGCCTCCCGCGCGGTCAACTCCCTGGCCAACGAGCCCGCCACGGCCCGTGAGCACCAGCCGCACCAGAACGCCCCCGCGTGCACCATCGTCGGCTCGATCGTCACACCGTGCCTGCTGGTGGTCGGCTGGGTCGGCGACAGCCGCGTCTACTGGGTGCCGACGGACCGCACCTCACCCCCGGCCCGGCTCACCGAGGACGACTCGTGGGCCGCGCAGATGGTCGCCGCGGGCCTGATGAACGAGGCCGAGGCGTACGCCGACGAGCGCGCCCACGCGATCACCGGCTGGCTCGGCGCGGACGCCTACGAACTCGACCCGCACACCGCTTCCTTCAAGCCGGACCGGCCTGGTGTGGTGGTGGTGTGCACCGACGGCCTGTGGAACTACGCGGAGGCGGCCGACGAGATGGCGCAGGCCGTACCGGCCGACGCCGCCGTCCGCCCGCTGCACAGCGCCCGGGTCCTGGTCGGTCACGCCCTGGACGGCGGGGGCCACGACAACGTAACAGTGGCCGTCGTGCCGTTCCCGACCCCTCCGCAGGGGGCAGGATCGGCCTGAGGCCACACACGGGGGTGCCTCGGTGGACCGGAGGGGACCGGTCCACGATCAGTCATCGCCTCACGACCGTGAGGTTTTCGAGGGGGATTTGAGTAGGTATGGCCAATTTTTCGAAGTCGAACGTGCCGCAGTTCTCGATGGACGTCTACCAGAACGAGTACCTGCCGGAGGGCGGCCGCGAGGTCAACGCGATCGTCACGGTGACCGCGACCGGCGGCGGCACGATGGGAAGCGCGGTCACCGCGCCCCACCTGTACTCGGCGGGGCAGGGGCCCTCGGCGGCGGTCGCGGTCATGGTCGACTGCTCGGGCTCCATGGACTACCCGCCGACCAAGATGCGCAACGCCCGTGACGCCACGTCCGCCGCGATCGACACCCTGCGCGACGGCGTGCACTTCGCGGTGATCGGCGGCACGCATGTCGCCAAGGAGGTGTATCCGGGTGGCGGCCGCCTCGCGGTCGCCGACGCCACCACCCGCGACCAGGCCAAGCAGGCCCTGCGCAAGCTCAGCGCAGGCGGCGGTACGGCCATCGGCACCTGGCTGCGCCTCGCCGACCGCCTGCTCTCCTCGGCCGACGTCGCCATACGCCACGGCATCCTGCTCACCGACGGCCGCAACGAACACGAGTCGCCGGAGGACCTCAAGGCCTCCCTCGACGCCTGCGCCGGACGCTTCACCTGCGACGCCCGGGGCGTGGGCACCGACTGGGAAGTGAAAGAAGTCACAGGGATCGCCTCCGCCCTGCTCGGCACCGCCGACATCGTCGCCGACCCGGCCGGTCTCGCCGCCGACTTCACGCAGATGATGGAGACGGCCATGGGCAAGGAGGTCGCCGACGTGGCCCTGCGCGTGTGGACCCCGGTCGGCACCGTCATCAAGTTCGTCAAGCAGGTCGCGCCCACCGTCGAGGAGCTCACCGACCGGCGCACCGAGGCCGGCCCGCGCGCCGGTGACTACCCCACCGGCTCCTGGGGAGACGAGTCCCGTGACTACCACGTCTGCGTCGAGGTCCCGGCCGCGAACATCGGCCAGGAGATGCTTGCCGCCCGGGTCTCACTGGTCGTCCCGCAGCCCGACGGCACCGTCCAGAACCTGGGCGCGCAGGGTCTCGTACGGGCCGTGTGGACCGACGACATGGTCGCCTCTACGTCGATCAACCCCCAGGTCGCCCACTACACCGGCCAGGCCGAACTGGCACAGGCCATCCAACAGGGTCTCGATCTGCGCAAAGCGGGCGATATGGATGGAGCGACGGCCAAACTGGGCCGGGCCGTCCAACTGGCGAACGACTCGGGGAACGCCGATACTGCGAAACTGCTTTCGAAGGTGGTCGACGTGGTCGACGCCACGACAGGTACTGTGCGACTGAAGGCGAAGGTCGAGGAGGCCGACGAGATGACTCTCGAGACACGGTCGACAAAGACCGTTCGTGTAAAGAAGTAGACAGTTTCCGACAGCCACCGACGTAGAAGTTCCCTGATCCGAGAGGGGGAAGCGCCGACATGCCGACCTGCCCGAACGGACACCAGTCGGGTTCCGACGACTGGTGCGAGGTCTGCGGTCACCGCATGGCCGGTGCCGTACCTCCGCCCCCTCCGCCGCCGCCCGCACCGGGTGGGGGCGGCTACGGCTTCCCGCCGCCTGGCGGCCCCGGCGGTCCCGGTGGCCAGCCCGGCGGACGTCCGCACCTGTCCGCCGTACCGGACCCCGAGCCGGAGCTCTGCCCGCAGTGCCGTACGCCCCGTGAGGGCGGTGCGCCCTTCTGCGAGGAGTGCCGGTGGAACTTCCTGACGAACACGGCGACCTCGTACACCCCGGCCGCCCCGCGCCCGCCGGCCAGCTCCGGGGGTGCGCCCTCGCACTTCCAGCAGCAGCCCGGGCCTGGCCCGTCCTTCGGCGGCGGCGGTGACTCGTACGAGTACCAGGGCTCACGTCCGTCCCAGGTGAACCGGCCCGCGGAACCGATCCCGTTCGGCTCGGAGCCGTCGGGACGCCCGGGGCCGGGAGGGCCGGGCGGTCCGGGTTCCGGTCCTGGTGGTCCCGGCGGTCCTGGTGGCTTCGGTGGCTCAGGCGGCCCAGGCGGTCAGTCCGGCTTCCCCGGTGATCCGGCACGGCCCGGCGGTCCCGGCGCACCCGGCCCCTCCGGTCCTTCCGGTTTCCCGGGCGACCCCGGGCGTCCCGGCGGCCCCGGCCCCTCCGGCTTCCCCGGTGACCCTTCTCGACCTGGCGGTCCCGGCGGTCCCGGCGGTCCCGGCGGTGGTGGCCAGCAGGGCTTCCCGGGTGACCCCGGCCGTCCCGGCGGCCCCGGCCCCTCCGGTTTCCCCGGTGACCCCTCGCGGCCCGGCGGTCCTGGCGGCGGCCCCGGCGGTCCTGGTGGGCCCGGCGGCTACGGCTACCCGCAACCCGGCTCCACCCAGCCCGGATCTCCCGGCGCCGGTCCCGGTGGGCCAGGCGGCCCGGGTGGCCCCCAGGGCTTCGGCGGCAACCCCACCCAGCCCGGTCCCTCGGGTCCCGGTGGCCCCGGCGCCCCGCAGGGCTTCGGCGGCAGTCCCACCCAGCCCGGCCCGTCCGGCCCCGGCGGCCCGCAGGGCTTCCCCGGTGGCCCCTCCGGTCCCGGCGGAGGTCCTGGCGGCCCCGGCGGCCCCGGTGGTCCGCCGAACTTCGGCGCCGACCCCTCCCGTCCGGTCCCGCCGCCCCCCGGCGGCCCCGGTGGCACGAGCGGCGCCCCGCAGGCATTCCAGGCGCAGGGCGCATCGGCCCCGCCCGCCTTCCCACAGGAGACCGGCCGGCCCCAGCAGGGCGGCCAGTCCTTCGGCGGCGGCGCGGACGACTGGGTCATCTCCCCGCCCGGTTCCACCGCCCCCGGCCGTCCCGGCGGTCCTGGTGGGCCCGGCGGCTACGGCTACCCGCAGCCCGGCTCCACCCAGGCCCCGCCCGGACCGGGCGGCCCGTCCTTCCCGCAGCAGCCCGCGACCTGGACGGCGACGATCGGCCCGGACCGCGAGTACTTCATGGCGATGATGCAGCGCTCCGGCCCCGAGGCCGCGGGTCTGAACCTGCCCGCGTACTCCCCCGAGCAGCAGCGCGCGCTCACCGGCAACCAGGTCACCATCGGCCGCCGTCGGCACTCCACCGGCGACACCCCCGACGTCGACCTGTCGGTTCCCCCGGAGGACCCGGGCGTCTCGCACCAGCACGCGGTACTGGTGCAGCAGCCGGACGGCTCCTGGGCGGTCGTCGACCAGAACTCGACGAACGGCACCACGGTCAACGGCGCCGAGGAGCCGATCACGCCGTTCGTTCCGGTTCCGCTGCAGGACGGCGACCGGGTGCACGTGGGCGCCTGGACGACGATCACGATCCGGCGGGGCTAGGACGGTCGGCTCAGCCCCGGAGGGACCAGGTGTACGGTCCCTCCGGCTGGTCCAGCCACGCCCACTCCCGCTCTCCCTCGACCGTGATGCCGTAACGCTCCCTGCTCGGCTCCCCCTCCCGCTCCCACAGCGCGTACGCCTCCCGCGTCTCCAGGCTGCCGCGGGTCAGGGCCAGCAGGAACCGGAACAGTTCGCTCTCCCGGGCCCTGCGCGGCACCCCGCGCCACTCGACGAACCCCTCCTCGTGCTGCTCGCCGCCGCGCAACGGCACGAAGTAGGCGGGCGTGTGCAGGAACCGCCCCTCCGCATGCCCGGCGTCCCGGACGGTCAGGGCGATCAGGCCGGTGGCGAGCGGGCTCAGGATCCGTGCGCCGGGCCGGCACTGCGCGAGCCAGGCGACCGGGACCGACGACAGGGTGCAGGTGGCGATGATCCGGTCGAAGGGGGCGCGTTCGGGCACCCCGCGCGCGCCGTCACCGGTGACGACCGCGGGGTGGTACCCGGCGGCGGCCAGATGCCCGCGTGCCGCCTCGGTGATCTCCGGCTCCAGGTCGACGGTGGTGACGAGCGAGTCGTCGCCGAGCCGGTGCGCGAGCAGCGCCGCGTTGTAGCCGGTGCCCGCGCCGATCTCCAGGACCCGGTCGCCGTCCCGCACCCGCAGTTCGGCCAGCATCAGCGCCATCAGCGAGGGCTGGCTGCTGGAGGACACCAGCTGCCCGTCGCGCAGCCGGGTGGCCAGCGGGACGTCGGCGTAGGCCCCGCGTATCCAGCGCTGCCGGGCGCGCGGCTCGGGGTTCTCGCCCCACCGCCGCTCGTAGCCGCCCCTGACACCGACGTAGTAGTACGGCACGAACAGGTGCCGTGGCACCGCCTCGAAGGCCTCCCGCCACACCGGGTCCGCCGCCCAGGCCCCGCTCGCGTCGATCTCCCGCACCAGCGCCGCCCGTGCCGAGACGGCGAGGTCGGTCAGGTCCCTGTCGAGAGCGTGTGCGCCCATGTCTCCACTGTGCACCCGGAATGCCGGTGGTCCTAAGCCTTGAGTCCTCGTCCACCCCGTCTGAGACCATGGGTGATGTGAAAGAGATCCGACGCGGCACGCTGCAGACGCAGACCTTCTACGAGCAGGTCGGCGGGGAGGAGACCTTCCGCCGCCTCGTCCACCGTTTCTACGCGGGCGTCGCGGAGGACCCCATACTGCGGCCCATGTACCCCGAGGAGGACCTCGGACCGGCCGAGGAGCGGCTCGTGCTGTTCCTGATCCAGTACTGGGGCGGCCCCACGACGTACAGCGACAACCGCGGCCACCCCCGGCTGCGCATGCGCCACGCCCCCTTCACGGTCGACCGTGCGGCGCACGACGCCTGGTTGAAGCACATGCGGGACGCCGTCGACGAGCTCGGTCTGTCCGAGGAGCACGAGACCCAGCTGTGGAACTACCTGACGTACGCGGCCGCCTCGATGGTGAACACCGCCGACTGACCACGGCTGGCTGAAGGCCGTGGCCGGTGTGGATCGTGCGTTCGGTACGAGCCACAGTGGCCCGCGGCCGGACGACAGCGCCGACCGCGACGGCTGATCAGCGCACGCTGACGCCGAGCGTCCCAAGTCCCCCTTGCCGTACGGCGATCGACCCGAACGGCGTACGCAGCCGCAGCCACGCCCCCGACGAGAAGAGCGCCGACTCCCTGCCTGGCCGCAGGAATCCGAGCGACTGGGCCGCGTGCACGGCCCGGACCGGAAGACCCGTCTCCCCCACGGTCCGGGACCAGATCTCCCGCCCGATCCGGTCGAGTTCGGCCCGCGTACGGCCTTCGGGCCCCAACTCCTCGGTACGGGACCGGAATTCGGCGACCCCGGCGTGGACAAGGGCCCGCAGCGCTTCCGGTTCCGGCAATCCGCTCACCGCGTGCCAGCCGCCGCGCGGCGGCAGCACCCCGGCCCACGGCGGCCCGGTCACGGCCTGCGGCACGACAGCCGTACCCGCCGACTCGTCGACGGACTCCAGCAACTCCCCAGCGGACACGGTGACATCGAGGGTGACGTCCAGTCCGTTCTCGTACGGCTTCGCCAGCCGTACCGCCCGGATCGCCAGCACCTCGAAGGACGGCGGCCGCCCGAAGACGGCGAGCGCGGTGCCGGCGCCCTGGAGGCGTACGGTGGCCGAGCGGTCGTAGTGGAGCAGCCGGGAGAGGAAGGCGGCGAGGTCGGCCGCCTCCGATTCGTCGGCGAGATGGAGCACCGTCATGCGGCGACGGCCTCCTCCTCGTCGTCGTCCCGGTACTCCTCCAGGAACTCGCGTTCCTCCGCGGTGATCCGGCGCGGCCGCTGGGCCGCGAAGTCGAACGGCACTATCACCGTCGAGGCCCGGACATAGACCTCGTCGCCGTCCTTCACCTCGTAGGCGATGGTGAAGGACGCCGCTCGGATCTCGGTGACCCACAGCTCGATGTCCACGGGTGCGTGCCGGTGGACGAGCTGCCGCTTGTAGTCGATCTCATGGCGTGCCACCACGGACCCCTGCTTGAAGTCCTTCTCCGGGCGGAACAGGAAGTCGATACGGGCTTCCTCCAGGTAGCGGAGGAAGACCACGTTGTTGACGTGGCCGTACGCGTCCATGTCCGCCCAGCGCAGCGGGCAGCGGTAGATGTGCCGCAAGATCAGCCCCGGGTCAGCTTCTTGTAGGTGGCGCGGTGCGGACGCGCGGCGTCCGGGCCGAGCCGCTCGATCTTGTTCTTCTCGTAGGACTCGAAGTTGCCCTCGAACCAGAACCACTTGGACTCGCCCTCGTAGGCGAGGATGTGCGTGGCCACCCGGTCCAGGAACCACCGGTCGTGGGAGACGACCACGGCCGCGCCCGGGAACTCCAGCAGGGCGTTCTCCAGGCTGGACAGGGTCTCGACGTCGAGGTCGTTGGTCGGCTCGTCGAGGAGCAGGAGGTTGCCGCCCTGCTTGAGGGTGAGCGCGAGGTTGAGGCGGTTGCGCTCACCGCCGGAGAGGACACCGGCCGGCTTCTGCTGGTCGGGGCCCTTGAACCCGAAGGCCGAGACATACGCACGGCTCGGCATCTCGACCTGACCGACGTTGATGTAGTCGAGCTCGTCGCTGACGACCGCCCAGAGGCTCTTCTTCGGGTCGATGTTCTCGCGGCTCTGGTCGACGTACGAGATCTTGACGGTGTCGCCGACCTTGATCGAACCGGAGTCGGGCGTCTCCAGACCCTGGATCATCTTGAAGAGGGTGGTCTTGCCGGCGCCGTTCGGGCCGATGACCCCGACGATGCCGTTGCGCGGCAGCGTGAAGGAGAGGTCGTCGATCAGCACCTTCTCGCCGAAGGCCTTGGAGAGGTTGTTGACCTCGACGACGATGGAGCCCAGCCGCGGGCCCGGCGGGATCTGGATCTCCTCGAAGTCCAGCTTCCGCATCTTGTCGGCCTCGGCGGCCATCTCCTCGTAGCGGGCCAGACGCGCCTTGGACTTGGCCTGACGGCCCTTGGCGTTGGAGCGGACCCACTCCAGCTCTTCCTTGAGCCGCTTGGCGCGCTTGGCGTCCTTCTGGCCCTCGACCTTCAGACGGGTCGCCTTGGTGTCGAGGTAGGTGGAGTAGTTGCCCTCGTAGGGGTGGGCGCGACCGCGGTCGAGCTCCAGGATCCACTCGGCGACGTTGTCGAGGAAGTACCGGTCGTGGGTGACGGCGACGACGGTGCCGGGGTACTTCGCGAGGTGCTGCTCCAGCCACTGGACGGACTCGGCGTCCAGGTGGTTGGTGGGCTCGTCGAGAAGCAGCAGGTCAGGGGCTTCAAGGAGCAGCTTGCACAGCGCGACGCGGCGGCGCTCACCACCGGAGAGGTTGGTGACGGGCCAGTCGCCGGGCGGGCAGCCCAGGGCGTCCATGGCCTGCTCCAGCTGGGTGTCCAGGTCCCACGCGTTGGCGTGGTCCAGGTCCTCCTGGAGCTTGCCCATCTCGTCCATGAGCGCGTCGGAGTAGTCGGTCGCCATGAGCTCGGCGACCTCGTTGAACCGGTGCAGCTTGCCCATGATCTCGGCGGCGCCGTCCTGCACGTTCTGCAGAACGGTCTTGGACTCGTCGAGCGGCGGCTCCTGCAGCAGCATCCCGACCGTGTAGCCCGGCGACAGGAACGCGTCACCGTTCGACGGCTGCTCCAGCCCCGCCATGATCTTCAGAACGGTGGACTTACCAGCACCGTTCGGCCCGACCACACCGATCTTCGCGCCGGGCAGGAAGCTCAGCGTCACGTCGTCAAGGATCACCTTGTCGCCGTGCGCCTTACGCGTCTTGCGCATGGTGTAGATGTACTCAGCCAAGAGAAACCGTCCGGCAGCTTGAGATCGGCAGTGGGCAGATACACCCCATCTTGCCTGAGGTCCACCCCTTGGTGTTAACCCGAATGATCGGCGGCCGCTGACCTGGGGTTTCGATGTAGACGCGCTCGGCTGGTCTGTCAATAAGGTCTTCCAGTGTTGCCGCTCCAGGGTGAGGACCGCTGCTGCGATTGATGTCATGCGATCCGGGCTGCACCGCGCTCTGCGGAAGATTCGCCAGGACTTCAGCCGGCACTGCCGCCCTAGTCCGGTGCCCGCGCCCTGGACAGCGTCCGGTTCGCCGTCTGTTGGTGAGCGTGAGTTCGCCTCCCGCAGGCCGTCTGTGCGGTGTGGTCACCCTCTCGCCGGCACCGTTGCAGGCGCGGTCGGCCAGGATCGGTACCCATTGGCACTCGCAGATCCTGATGATCCGGTGGGTACGGGCCGTCACCGTGGCGGTCGCACTCGGCCAGGGGTGCCATCCAGCAGGGCGAACCCGGGGTACGCCTCACGCAGAGCGCTGGAAGTAAATAGTATTCCCTACTCAAGGAGATTTGAGAAGACAACCCGCTCGACTCATAAATGCAGAGCCAGACGTCGATGACATTTATTAAGAAATGCTCTCCCCAACGTTCCCCCACGTCAGAGTCACTCATTTGCCGCGCATCTGGAGGAGAGGGAGCGGCGTTATCGAGATATGACGAAAGTAACGACCCACGGCTTGCCTCACCGCGACACAGGGAAGGGTAAACCGCCTGCGACCCGTGATGCGACAGTGAGGAAATATAATGATATGCCTAGTCTGGAATACTCGGCGCATGAGTCGTGTGGCACCCTGCACGGAGACGGCGTGCGGGTGGAACTGCAGGTCACCGAGTCCCTGCTCCGCGATTTCCTCGCACTGTTGGAGTCGGCCCAGGAGGAACTTGATCAGCGGTGGAACGACCAGAGTAAGTCCGGTTGTCACGCGGACCGCTCTTGACGGGGCGGATATCCATGAATCACGACTATGTGGATCCCTCCTTCGTGCGTGAATGGCATTCCGGCGCATCCCCATATGGGTCGGGTGCCGACTGGCACGGCAGTCCTGTCGATGCCCTTTACTCAGGGGCCCCCTCGGCACCCCCGGTCTCGGGCTGGGACCCGGTTGAGGAACTAACCCATCTCCTGCAGGAGGCCGTTTCAGTGGAGCAGGCGGCCGTGGTGCCGCCAACTCGCAGCGAGTCCCCATCCAGCGTCGACTTCACCGACCCGATGGAGGACCTGACGCAGATCACCGCTCAGCTTCCGCCCATCCGACACTCTTCTGTCAGGCATCGAAAGAATCGGGGCGGAAAACTCCGACTCAAGTGTTTGCAGACTGGCAGCTTCGCGATCGTCGCATTCGTTGCCCTCATCGTGGCTATGGTCAGCGTCTTCGGTGGGATGGTGGCATACGAGCCTCTGCAGAACATCTCGTCCGGCGCGAAGAGCGGGATGATCAATCAATGGCCTCTTCTCGTGTACGGCCCCTGGACGGTGGCGGCTCTCTCTATCCTCCGAACTGTCTTGCATCGGCGCCGAGCTCTGCACTCATGGCTCATCGTTCTGCTGTTTTCCTCCGTCGCCGTCATGCTGTGCGTAGCCCAGGCCGACCGGACATTCACCGGTGTCATTGGAGCTGCCCTGCCCGCCGTCGCGTCCCTGGCATGCTTTCATCAACTCGTCCGACAAATCATACTGACAAGGCCCCCACGGCAGGCGTCGCCCCGCCACCGCCAGTAGTGCCACAACCTCATGTGCGCAGGGCACTGCTGAAGGAAAGAACGATGTCTTTGTAGGCGCATCCGGACCTGCCCGGTAATGCGCAACGTCGGAGCCGTGATCTTCGACTGTGTTCCGCCCGAACCTGACGCAATGGAAGCAGCAGGCACAGCCCGTTTCCCCCGGCTCACGCGTACGAGGCCGACCTGCGGGTCCGTGGTTCCGCTCTGCCCACCCGGCACACGAAGCTGGACGCCCGGGCCCGAAAACTCAACGAGGCGTACAGCGCGCTGCATGCGCACGGACCTGGTCGTCAGCCCCACCCCGCACGGCCAGCAGCACGGCGGCGCCCACGGCCACCGCCCCCACCGCACCCGCGGACCGCTTCAAACCGCGCCACGACAGAACCGACCACTTCGACTGCGCCGACAGAAGCGACCCCGTGCTCAGCCAGGAACCCGCCGAGATCAGGGACAGGGCCGAACCGATCGAGCCAACGGACAGGGCGCTGCCGATCGATCCGACCGAGAGCGCCGAGCCCACGGAGCCGATCGACAGGACCGAGCCCACCGAGCCGATCGACAGCACCGAGTCCTGTGACCACAGGGACAGCACCGAGTCCGAGGAGGTGTGACGCGCCGGTGGTGCGGATGGCTTGGTCATGATGCCATTGTGCCCGGCACCGGCGGGCCGCGGTCAGTCCTGTGCCCGGTTCTGCTTCCTGCCGGTGAGGACCAGAGCCGCGCCCCCGATCACGACCAGCGCGATGGCGGTACCGGCGATCAGCGGGGTCGTGGCGGAGCTGCCGGTCTCTGCGAGGTTGACGTCGGTGGTGGGGACGGCCACCGTGGCGGGGCTGGGCTCGCTGAGGGTCTGGGTCGTGGCGTCGCTCTCGCTGCTGCGGGTACGGCAGTCGAGGACGCCGGTGAAGCGCTTGGCGAGACCGTCGGGACCGTTGATCGTGAAGTCGTACGCCTGGTCCTCCTGGAGCGGGACCGTCACCGTGCGGGACTCGCCCGCCGCGATGGCGTACTCCGTGCCCATCAGCTCGAACGCGAACTCCTCGTCGCCCTGGTTGACCGCCTTGATGTCCAGGCCGCCCTCGGTGCAGTTCCGGGCCGCGGACAGGGCCGGCACGGCGCCCTCCTTCGCCCAGGTCGCGCTCGCCGTCGCCGAGACCGTCGACTCGCTGGAACCGGCGAGGATCTGGGTCTGGCTCCGGCTCTCGGAGGCGAACGCACGGCCGACCGGCACGGTGGTCGAGGCCTGCACGGTGAGGTCGGCCGAGCCTGCCGCCGCGTCCTCGGGAACGTCGAAGTAGAGCTCACTGCCGTTGCTCGCGGAGGTCACCGGCCTGCCGTCCTTGCCGACGATCCGCACGCCGCTCGTGGCCGCGTCCGCCGGCGGGGCGACCGTCGCGCCAGCCGCGTTCGTGTGCACCGTCACCGGGCCCAGCAACTCACCGGGATGACCGGAGACCGCGGGCGGGTCGAGCGTCAGCGACGCCGCCGGCTCCACGACGTCACGGGCACTCTTCTCAAGGTAGTTCGCGAGTTTCTCGGCCTGCGGGTCGACGGCGTCGACGTCGGCGGCGTCCGAGTAGCGCCAGATCGCCACCTGGGTGCCGGCCGCCGCGTCCTGCTCGGTCAGGCCCGAGGCGATACCGGCCTTGGCGGCGAGCGCCGCGAGATCGTTGACCTGGGGGTAGGAGTTCTGCAGGATCCAACGGATCTTGCCCGCCCCCTTGTTGGCGCCCAGCGAGGTGCCGCTCCAGTCGGTCTCGTGGTACTTGGCGTCCTTCTGCGTGGGGTTGTAGAGGTCGACGCAGTACGTCTGGAGGGTTCCGCCGCCCTCGACGGACATCTCGAACAGCCCGGCCGGCACCTGGAGATCACCGTCGGTGTCGTGTATCACCGCGTCGCCGAAGGTCTTCAGGCCCACTATGGTGGCGGTCGCCCCGCTCTGGTTCTGCGCCGCCTCGTCCGCTGACGCCGTGTCGGCGACGGCCACCGTCGCACCGGCGGCGAGCAGGCCGGAGATGAACGTGACGACCGCGAGGCGAGCCGCCCCCCGTCCGCGCACGGACAGCGCAGAGAACGCAGAAAACACGGAATTCCCCTCCGAACAGGACCCGTTGACGAGCGGGGTGGCGGTCCCACCAGCAGAATCAGTAACCCCGGGAGCTGTGTTCGGCATCCTAGGGACGCGGCCGCCCCCTCTTCCCGGGGATGCGGTCGGAAGATCGATCCGACTCGGAATCGTTATCGCCAAGGCGCCTTTCACTCGCAGGGCTTATCGACAAATCGACCGGAGGGATCCGGAATGCATTCACCGATAAGCCGCACTTCGGTCGGAGCCGGCGCGCGCCATCGGCCGGCGCGCGCCATCGGCCGACGTCACGTCACCGCGACGGGCTCCTGGTCCGCAGTCTCACTCGGCGGTGTCTCCCAGGCCGGTTCGGGTTGCGCGGACGGCCCCGCGACGCCGTTCTCCGGCCGCTGTGTGCGCCGGAAGGCCGAGGTGCCCCGCGCGAGGTCGTGGCCGATCGCCACCGCGTCGATGTCGGCCGAGGTCCAGGCCGACTGCCCCTCGCGCATTTCCGATCGCACCTTCAACCGGCCCTGGACGACCACCGGATCACCCACGTTGATCGACCCCGACACGTTCGTGGCGAGCTGGCGATTGGCCCACACCGTGAAGAAGTTGGTGTGCCCGTCCGTCCATTCGTTCTTCTCGCGGTCCAGATAGCGCGCCGTCGCCGCCAGCCGGAACCGCACCGACGCGCCCGTCGCCAGCTCCCGGTACACCGGTTGTGTCGCCACGTTGCCCACCGCACAGATCATCGTCTCGTTCATCGCTGGGATCCCCTCCCGGACATGCGTACGGGCCCGTCCCGTACGGTTGCTGTTGTCTGCGTGCCGACCACGTCACCGCGATCGCCGCGAAGCCAGACTGCCTCCGCCGGGCCAAGCCCGCTGGGACCTGTGGACCGTCCACGGGTTGTGGAGAACTCCGCCACCCGAACGAGGGATCCGGTCCACAGGAACACCCGCCCCCCCGCCGTCGTCCGCGCCCCCCGCCGTCACACCGCTCACCCCACTCCGACGACCCTCCCGTACTGCTCCCGGACCTCCCGGTAGCGCAGCAGCTCCGCCGCCACCGGATCCAGCACCCGCGCCCGCCCGCACCCGGCCGCCGCCTCCCGCAGCCGCCGTTCCGCCTCCACGCCGTACCGCCGCGCGGGCCCCCGTGCCGCCATCCGGCAGCTCCACTCGACGAGCGGGCCGCCGATAATGCCGGCCACCATCAGCAGCACCGGAACCCCCAGGTTCGGCGCCATGACCCCGACGATCTGACCCATCAGCCAGAGCCCGCCGACGATCTGAAGGAGCGTCATGGACGCCTGTGCCAGCACGGCCGCCGGCCACCAGCCCGGACGCGGCGGACGGCCCGGTGGCAGCCCGGCCCGGGCCGTCAGCTCGTCCAGCGCCTCGGGCAGCCCCTGGGAGCCGCGTACGGCCGCCTCGCGCACCGCCTGCGCCCACGGCGCGGGCAGTCCCGCCGAGGCCCGGTCGGCGAGCGTCCGTACGGCCTGCTCCACACGCTGGCGCGCGGTCGCCTCCTCGTCGGGCTGGGCCCGCAACGGCAGCCGTCCCGTGGGAGGTTCACACCGGTCCTCGTACCAGCGCCACAGCCGCAGCCAGGGCGTCCCACACGCACGGTTGGCGTTGCGCAGCCACACGCGTTCGGCCGCCTCGCCCGCCGCCGTGGCGCCCACCGCGTCCGCGAGCCGGGCGGCGAAGTCGTCGCGCGCGTCCTCGCTCAGCCCGGTGCGCCTGCCCGTGGCGTAGACGGGCCGAAGCCGCCACGCCGCCGCGTCCACGTCGGCCGCGATCCGCCGCGCGGGAGCCCCGCGCTCCGCCACGAACTGGCCGAGCGCCTCCCGCAGTTCACCGATGCCGTCCCCGGTGAGCGCGGACAGGGCGAGCACGGTCACGCCCGGTTCGCCGTACTCCCCGAGGGCGATCCCGTCCTCGTCGAGCAGCCGCCGCAGATCGTCGAGGACCTGCTCGGCGGCCTCCCCGGGCAACCGGTCGATCTGGTTGAGGACGACGAACATGACCTCCGCGTGGCCCGCCATGGGCCGCAGATAGCGCTCGTGCAGGATCGCGTCGGCGTACTTCTCGGGGTCGACGACCCAGATGACGGCGTCGACGAGCGCCAGGATCCGGTCCACGTGCTCGCGGTGCTGGACGGCGGCCGAGTCATGGTCGGGCAGATCGACCAGGACGAGCCCGCGCAACTGGGCCTCCAACTCGGCACTCTGCAGCGGACGCCGCCGCAGCCGGGGCGGGATGCCGAGCCGCTCGATGAGACTCGCCGAGCCGTCGCTCCAACTGCACGCGATCGGCGCGGCGGTGGTGGGCCGGCGTACGCCGGTCTCCGAGATGGCCACTCCGGCGAGCGAGTTGAACAGCTGCGACTTGCCGCTGCCGGTCGCGCCCGCGATGGCGACGACAGTGTGCTGTCCGGAGAGCCTGCGTCGGGCGGCCGCCTCGTCCAGGACCTGTCCGGCCTCGGCGAGCGTCCGACTGTCGAGCCGGGTCCGCGAGAGCCCGATCAGCTCCCGCAGCGCGTCCAGACGGGAGCGCAGAGGGCCGTCGTACGCAAGCGGGACGGTGGACGGTGCGTTGTGCCCACGGACCTCCACGACGGCGGCCTGCTCGGTCTCCGCGGTGACGCGCCGCGCGATCAGCCCGTCGTCCCAGGCGCCCGCGGAGTCGGCGTCACCGGGGCCCTCGGCGTCGCCCGACCCCTGGGAGCCCCCATCGGCCTCCTCACGCGCGTGAGCGGCCTCCATACGCCCGCGCCCCGCCTCCGCACGCGCGTGCCCGGCCTCGACACGCGAACGCTCCGCCTCCTCGCGCGTGCGACCCGAGTCCGCCTGAGCACTGCCCCCGTCCACGCGCGCGTGACCATCCTTCTCACGCATTCGGCCACCCTCCCCACGCGCGTCCCCGGCGGCCTCCCGCCCGTCACCGACCTCCACGCGCGCGCGCTCGCCCTCGCCCCCCGACTCCACCTCGTCCTCCGGCAAAGGCACCTCGACCATCCCCTCCCTCGCCCTCGAGTCCCCTGATACGGCGTCCTCCGCCTGCTCCGTGTGGTCCTGATCCGTGACGGCGGTCATCGGTCACCTCTCCTTCTGCAGTACGGACAGCGCGGCGATGAGTTCGGCCTGGGGTTCGGGGTGTACGTCGAGTGCGTCGAGCGGGGCGAGCCGACGCTCGCGTTCGGTGTGCACGACCTTGTCGAGGTGCTCGGTGAGCAGCCGTCCCGCCCGGTCGCGCAGCCGCAGGGCGCCATGGGCTCCAATCCGCTCGGCGAGCCCCTCTCCGGCGACCCGCGCCCGGCGTCCGCCCAGCAGCGCGGTTGCGACGAGGGCGGCGACCGTCTCGGGATCCGGCGTTGCCCCGCGGTCGAGGTCGCGGACCTCCTCCTCTGCGTACTCCTCCAACTCCCGCCGCCAGCGCCGTACGGCCATCCCGATCCGCTGCTCGGCGCTCTCCAGAGTCGGATCGCGGTCAGTCAGTTCCGGCGCCCTCGCGGCCGGTTCACGCCGCCAGGCCTCGTTGACACGCTCGTCTGCGGCGGTGACCGCGCACAGCAGGAGGGCACCCAGGCTCTCCACAAGGGCGTCCAGGAGCTCTACGGCGGTGCAGTCGAGGGGGAAGGCCCGCCAGCGCTTGAGGGCGTCGCCGGCGAGCACCGCACCGGCCTTCAGCCGCCCCCGCACGCGCGCGTACTCGCTGTCGTACGCCCCCTCGACGGCTACGGTGAGCCGCTGCGCGGCCGCGTACTGGGCAGCGGCCGCGCTGGCCAGCTCGGGCATCCGGGACTTGAGGGAGGCAAGGACGCCGTGGGCCGTACGGGCGACGGTGTGCTGCCGGGCCGCGGGGTCCTGCACCTGGTGCACGAGCCAGGTCCGCAGCGGCGCCACCGCGGTGACCGGCAGCAGTCCCCCGCCCCAGGCCGACTCGGGCAGCTCGGGCACCGTGAACCGGGGCACCTCGCCGAGGCCGGCCTTGGTGAGCAAGGCGCCGTACTGCCTCGAGACCTCGGAGACGACCTGGTGCGGCACCCGGTCGAGGACGGTCACGAGCATGGCGTCGTACTCCTTGGCGGTGCGCAGGAGGTGCCAGGGGACGGCGTCGGCGTAGCGGGCGGCCGTGGTCACCATGATCCAGACGTCGGCCGCGCAGATCAGCTCGGCGGCGAGGACGCGGTTGTCGGCGACCAGGGAGTCGACATCGGGTGCGTCCAGGAGCGCGAGGCCCGGCGGGAGGGTGTCGGCGGTCTCGATGCGCAGCACGCGCGCGGGGTTCTCGCCGGGCAGCAGGAGTTCGTCCCCCGGCTCCTGGTGCGGTACCCACACGCGTGTGAGGTCGGGCAGTATGCGCATACCACTGAACCAGTGTTGGTCCTCCGGATGACAGACCAGCACCGGTGTCCGCGTGGTCGGCCGCAGCACGCCCGCCTCGCTCACCCGCCGCCCCACAAGGGAGTTGACGAGGGTCGACTTACCGGCCCCGGTGGAACCCCCCACCACGGCCAGCAGTGGCGCTTCCGGGTCCCTCAACCGGGGCACCAGATAGTCGTCCAGCTGGGCGAGCAGTTCGTCGCGGTTGGCGCGCGCGCGTGGGGCCCCCGCCAGGGGCAGCGGGAAGCGTGCGGCGGCGACACGGTCGCGCAGGGCGGAGAGTGCGTCGAGCAGCTGAGGCCGTACGTCCAAGGTCACCACATGCGAAGAATGCCCAATTTTAGGGGAATTCTGAAGCATATGAGTATGTCTGCGCGCCGACCGGACACAAGGGATGCAAGGGATGACTGGGACGCAGGCACAGTCCAGGCATAACGAGTGCACAACACCCGGTGCGCGAGGCGCCAAAAGCGATGCACGATTCGTACCTGCCTGCGATTATCAGGACCGCTTCACCGAACCTCCACATCGAGCCACGGAGGCGAAGCAACAGGGACAAGGTCGTGGGAGCCCTATCCTTGTCCCCGGCAACGTCACGGAACGGCCCACACCCGGGCACCCACGACAGAGGCCACCACACCCGGCCCCCGTAGCTCAGTGGATAGAGCAGGCGCCTTCTAAGCGCTTGGCCGCAGGTTCGAGTCCTGCCGGGGGCGCCTTAGCCCTTTGACCTGCATCTTCGGGTCATCAGAGCGTCATGCGCGAGTGGACCAACGTCCACCGGACACTGGAGAAGTTGCCTGGTTCTCGTGGTTCTTCTCTAGCGCATGACTCCCCAGGGTGTGATCGGAAACGCGAACAGTTCCTCTGACCTGCACCGATACGACTTGTCTAGGGTCCAGGTCGTCGCGTGGAGGGAAGCACGCCCAAGGTGAGCCAGCGCATTGGGTCCTGCCCGTCTGTCCGCTTCGCGGACAGGGGCCGGGCGGTGGTCTCGCAGGCCGGAGGGGTGCCGCTGGTTGAGACTGCCCGCAAGACCGGCCTGGATACCGCGATATCAGCGGCGCTCGCGTCGTGTCACCGGCCCCGGACGGTGCACGATCCGGGCAAGATCCGCCTGGGTGTGGCTCCCGCGATCGCGCTGGGCAGGGACTGCCTGGCCGATGCAGGAATGCTGCGGGCCGAGCCGGCCATGTTCGGGCCGGTGGCCTCCGTACCGCGGTCTCCCGGCTGATCGACACCCTCGCCGCGGCCGGAGACAAGGCTCTGCCCGCGATCCGCTCGGCGCGGGCCGAAGTGCGCGAGTACGTCTGGCCGTTGGCAGGGATGCGGCGCCGGACACGGGCGGTCAAGTGATCGTGGACCTGGACGGGGTGTTGGCCCTGGCCCACTCCGACAAGCAGGACACGTCCGCGACCAGGAAGAAAGCCTTCGGACATCACACGCTGACGGATTTCGTCGCACGTCCGCATCCAGCCCCTTCCGCCGGACGGTCCACACAGCTCCGCGCTGCCGCGTGACAACTGCTCACGGTGCTTGCGCGGAGACGCTTCCCGCGGCTGCTGCGAGATCGATTCCAGAGGTTAGGCGCAGCCTGTCTCGGGCTCCACCACGCTTAGCTCACGATCACGGGCTCCAGGACGGCGAGCGTGCTGGTCGCCTCCCGCAGGGCACCTTCGAGTGTGTTCGGGGCGTGCAGGACACCGGTGCCGTCGGGCGCAATGATCCACCCCAGACGGCCGGCGGTCCGATACGGGGGTGGCGCTGCCACCCACGTCCCCCAGCCCGCATAGCGGACCCCCGCCCCGACCCATTCACGGTCCGGATCAGGCGGCAGGAAGAAGCCCAGCCTGCGAGCAGCGCAGTCCACCAGCACGGGTCCGGGCACTTCCAGTGGGCGGCGGCAGAGGATGTCCAGAGCAAGCAGGCCCAGGTAGTGGGGGACGCTGAGCACGTCCCAAAACCGTCCGGCCTGCAACAACACGGGGCCTGTGCTCTCCTCCCATTCCCGCTTGCACTCCCGCGGGTCCATAGCCGCCGCGGCAAGCCACTCGATGGACTGGTTCCACTCGGCGTTGTGCATCTTCCACTCCAGACATCTCGGTCCGCAGGAACGGGCGCGCGCAAACAAGCGGTCCTACGGACACCGCGCCACTGACCGGCCTCTTCATGCTGATGGATATCTCTGCAGGCCAGAAGGGGTGGCGCAGCCTGGCGTTTACGACCAGTTCGTTCGAAGACCACGTGGCCGTTCGCTTCCGGACCCGTATCGGACCTCCGGAGGCGCCATGCGCGAACTGTCGTGCTTCCGAGGCGAGTTCTACTCCTGCCTGACCAAGCGCTCGGATGCACCGCTCGACTCCGGACGATAACGCCGCCACAGTCACCCTCGGCAGGTCCGCGAGCCCATCGAGCGACTGATGGAGGCGGGCCAGCGGAAATGCGGCGACCCAGACCTGCTGATCGTCGTAACGCCGGATATGACGTGCCTGGCGCCGTCCGCCCACTCGGCGGCAGGTTCGTCTTCGATGACGGCTACTTGGAAGACCCCCGACACCGCGACCGCGCCCCGTCTGTACGGCGCTGCTACCGCCCAGACCCCGGGACCGGTTCCACCCCCGTCTGCCCCACCGCTCGGCGCCGACCACCCGGCTGGGTGGGGCCGCAATCATCGAGGGCACCCCGATCCGCCTGGTCGACCGTCTCCCCACCATGGCCGCGCCAAGGCCGGTGCGGCTGTGGTGGTCGGGCAACCGATGCCACCGCCACCCGGGTCGACCTGCTCTGGGAGCGCTTCCTGCGACGGTTCGACATGGAGCACACCTTCCGGCTGCAGCACGCCTCAAGGGTCGAGAAGGGGGCGGGCGCGCCCACGACCCCAACCCGGTTCACCACCCGCGACGGTGCTCCGCCTCGGCCCGAGACGGCCCTGCATCCGACTGCCCACGCGTTGGGCAACAAGGGCTACAGCGCGGAGGGTCATCCGCAGTTGACTTCGGCCGCAGAGCATCAGCCTGGCCCTGCCGTCTGGCGACGTGGCGTCATGAGCTCCCGGGTTGACCATTCCCGTGACTGAAAGTCTCGACAATTCCGGTCATAAAGGGAGAAAAGTTGACCGTCTAGTGACGGTGTGTCATGATCGCCGCGCAGCATCCACTCCGTGCCTTTCGCGTGTGCACCGCGGCAGTTCCCGCACGCTCGCACGATCCGCCACGGGCACCCCACCAAGCGCCTCACCGACGAAGAGGATCCCCATATGGCAGTGATGCGCCAGGCACTGCGAAGACTGCCCGAAATCGCCGCGGCATCCGTGGTCGTCGGCCTTGTCTCCGTCCTCCCCGCACACGCGACGCCGGGCCGCGATGGGCGGATCCAGCACGCGGATACGGTGGACGCCGTTGCCGACAGCTACATCGTCAGCTTCAAGTCCGATACCGTAAAGGCCAGTTCCGACGATGGTCGGGCCCTGGCCGAGAAGTACGGTGCCACCATCACGAACTCCTACGTGAAGGCGCTCAACGGGTACGCCGTTCAGGTCAGCGAGACCAACGCGAAGCGATTCGCCGCCGATCCGGCCGTCGACTTCGTCACCCAGAACCACACCCTCCGCATCGATTCGACCCAGACCAACCCACCCTCCTGGGGCCTGGACCGCGTCGACCAGAAGACCCTGCCGCTGAACACCAAATACGGCTACCCGGACTCGGCCGGCCAGGGTGTGACGACGTACGTCATCGACACCGGCGTACGCATCACGCACAGCGATTTCGGCGGCCGTGCCTCGTACGGTTACGACTTCGTCGACAACGACCCCGTGGCACAGGACGGCCACGGCCACGGCACGCATGTGGCGGGCACGGTCGCCGGCACCGCGTACGGCGTGGCCAAGAAGGCGAAGATCGTCGCCGTCCGTGTCCTGAACAATGCCGGATCGGGGACCACGGCCCAAGTGATCGCGGGCCTCGACTGGGTGGCTACGCACCACAGCGGCCCGTCCGTGGCCAACATGTCACTCGGCGGCGGTCCCGACACCGCGCTCGACACAGCGGTGCGCAACACCATCGCCTCTGGGGTCACGTTCGCGGTCGCCGCAGGCAACAGCAACTCCGACGCCTCCAACTTCTCTCCCGCCCGAGTGAGTGAAGCGATCACGGTCGGTGCCACTACGTCCAGCGACCTGCGGGCCAGTTACTCCAACTACGGCTCCGTGCTGGACCTCTTCGCGCCGGGCTCCTCGATCAGATCCGCGTGGAACACCAGCGACACGGCCACAGCCACGCTGTCCGGCACATCGATGGCGACGCCCCACGTGGCGGGGGCTGCGGCCCTCTACCTGGCGGGCCACGCCACCGCCACGCCCGCGCAGGTCGCCTCAGCGCTGACGACCGCCGCTTCCAACGGCGTCGTCTCCGACCCAGGTCCCGGTTCGCCCAACCGGCTCCTCAACGTCCTCGGCAGCCCGTCGGCGCCTCCCTCCGGGCCGCGCTTCGTGAACACCACGGACTACCCGATCCGGGACTTCACCACCGTGGAGTCACCGATCACGGTCACCGGGGTCCCTGGCAACGCGCCCTCGGCCCTCCGCGCGGAGGTGCACATCCAGCACACCTACATCGGTGACCTTCAGGTCCAACTGATCGCGCCGGACGGGTCGGCGTACCTGCTCAAGCCGTACGGTTTCGGCGGCAGCGCGGACAACATCGATACCACGTACACCGTGAACGCCTCGTCTGAGACGGCGACCGGCCTGTGGAAGCTGAGGGTCAGCGACAGCGCGATTGTCGACACGGGCAAGATCGACTCCTGGGCTCTGCAGTTCTGATCACACGTCCTCGTCCTCGCGGTACGGCTTCGGGTCACTGCCCAGCCGCCGCGAGGATCAGGCATGAGGTGCATGCATCGCGAGGAAGGCCAAGGGATGGGTCGAATCTGGCGCTGACGGCGGTCGGGACACAGCGGAAGTCGGGCGCGCGGTAGGGGTACCGCGCGCCGGAGGGCGGCGGTGTACGGCCTTCCTCCCTCGTTGCCCATGGGCCCGGGCGCCCTGGTGA
This sequence comes from Streptomyces sp. NPDC048420, assembly GCF_040651535.1. Taxonomy (NCBI): domain Bacteria; kingdom Bacillati; phylum Actinomycetota; class Actinomycetes; order Kitasatosporales; family Streptomycetaceae; genus Streptomyces; species Streptomyces sp. NPDC048420. The sequence continues at coordinate 38,932 of NZ_JBEZKG010000024.1, read as the reverse complement.
ACCGTCCTTCGCACTGGGCAGAGTCCCCTCGGTTCGAGCGCCCCAGCTGCCGCACCAGTACGTCCAACAGGCCACTCGCCGGGTCGGTTCGGCTTTTGCTCGCCGCGGGTGCGGCGCGAAGGACCCGGCTGTGCTCACCCTGGACCGTCTCCTTCCGTTCCATCCTGACGTGCCGTCATCCCAGCGTCGTTCGCTCCGGCGGCCAACGGACAGGTAGTCGGTCCTGGCGGCAGAGGTCCGTTGAACCGGCTGCTACCTGGGCCGGACCGCGCCCCGGGTGGAACCAGTGCATGGCCGCCTGCTCCAGCGCTCTGGGGCGCGCCTATATCACCGACCCGCACAACCCCTGGCAATGCAGCGCCAACGAGACCCCCAACGGACTGTTCCGCCAGCACTCCCCCAAGGGCACCGACCTGTCACAACGAGGCGGGTGAGCTCGGGGCCGTTCCTCTCCCTCTCAACAACGGCTCAGTCCAGGCAATACAAGTCGATCGGCTCACAACACGCCTGGTCAGAGCAGGATTCCAGGCATCCATGGGCTCGTCGGTGACTCCTTCGACAATGCCCTGGCAGAGAACCTGTGGATGCTGGTCAGGACAGAGTGCGTCCGCGGCCGCGTCTTCACAACCAGAGACGAGGCGAATTCGCACTCTTCGAATACATCGACGGCTTCCATAACCCCCGCCGCATCCAATAGCGACTCGGCTACCTCAGCCCCATCGAGTTCGAGGAGAAGCACTACGCCGGACCAGGCAGCGGCTACACCAGTGAACCTGAAACCACGTCAACCCGCCCTGACCAGTTGGTCAGCCCTTATCGCGCAGCGGGGAATCCTCACTTCGCGTCCCGTTCGAGATTCCTCGCCCAGCACGGTGGCCAGCAGGCGTGCGGCCCGGTCCACCTCTTGCCCCAGGACCCGGCCCCCACCGCGGCGAGCGGCGCCCCCTCACGGACCCTCGAATCGATGAGGGCTCCCGCTCGGCCGCGTCCCACCAGTCGACGGCCGGCCTGGCCGCGTCCCTCCAGTCGATGGCCGGCCTGGCCGCGTCCCTCCAGTCGATGGCCGGCCTGGCGCGCTGGTGCAAGCGCCCCGCTGGGCGAGCAGAGACCGCAGTTGGGTCCGCAGCACGTGCTCGGCCGCCCGCAGCAGACCGTGTACGACCGACCGAATCAGCGTGATGTCCGGGGGGCTCGCGATGGTGCGGCCTTCATACCTCCGGCTTGCCCGACCGGGTCGAGGTGGGCGAACACGACCAGGTTGGCCTCGTAGTCGTGGGTAACGTGGTTGTACGCGCCGTCGCACGTGATCAGGCGCAGCTGGGGGGAGCGTGTGTCGGCGTAGACCAGGTGGTCAGGAAACCGGTCCTTGCTGAAGGTGTTGAGTGAGTCGACCTTGAAACGCGCGACGGTGTCGTCTGCGCGGGTGACGTACACCATGCTTCCGGGCTTGAGTTGCCGGAGTTGCGCGAACACGGCCGGGCCGGTCTTGGTGTCGACATGCCCTACGACAATCGACGAACCGCGCTCGCCGGGCGAAACCCCGCCCTCGAACCAGCCCACGAGGTTGGCCTCGCCTGCGGGCGGTGCGTTGAGCTGTCCGGACGCGCCGATGGACAGCCTGGTGAACGGCGCGTCCACGGCGATCTCCGGAATCGAGAGCCGCTCTGGCATCGCGCGTGGCAGAGCCTGATCGGCAGCAGCTGCGGCCGCCGAAGGAGGTGTCGCGTGGGTGACCGCCGCCGGTCGAGTGTACGGCTTGTGATCATCTACAGGGCCCGTCAGGGAGTTGTGCAGGAGCAGAACGCCCACTCCCATTGCTGCGGCGGGCCAGAGGAGAGCGCGCCGGGAGGTGGAGAATGCGGACTTGGACCTGCGCGTGTCCGGTCCTGGTGTCTGCGGGGCGGGCATGACCGTGCCTTTCGTGAACAGGGTGGCGGTGAGGTGAGGCATGCGGACCGTCAACTCATGGTCGCCGTCACCCTTGGAGGATGACGGCGACCATGACACTGGAGAGCTGGCGACAGGAACCTGTTTAGGCAGCGGCACCTGCCGCCTGGCGGCGACGCAGCATGTACGCGCCGACACCGAGACCGCCGAGCAACAGTGCGGAACCCGCGGTCATGCTCCTCCCGGTCTGCGCCAGACCGCCGCCGCCGGCGTGCACCCCACCGTGCGGCTTGTGCTCGCCGTGACCCTCCTCCTTCTCCTTCGACCAGCCGTCCTCGCCACCGTCCTGGGCAACCCTCATGGCCAGACCGCCGCCGCCGGCGTGCACCCCACCGTGCGGCTTGTGCTCGCCGTGACCCTCCTCCTTCTCCTTCGACCAGCCGTCCTCGCCACCGTCC